>CAIXFB010000019.1 GCA_903918595.1 uncultured Actinomycetes bacterium | reverse complement strand
GACGGCGTCGAAGGTGGAGGCGAGATTTTGGCGAGCCTGGCTGTAGGTCATGGTTTTCACGATAAGACTCCTTCCTGTACAAGAAACTGTACAACGAGTGAAAGCTGTGGATAGCGCCCGTAGGGTGTGCGCATGCTCGGCTCAAAGAAGAAGAACTCGAAAACCACGGCGAAGTCGTCAAAGGCTCTCCCCCCCGGCAAATACCGCATGGGCGGCGCCCATTTCAAGGACGACGACGCTTTCATTCGCACGGCGGTGCGCGATGTGAAGCGCCTGGAGAAGTACGCGAACCTGAACGCGGATTCGAGCCTGCTCGACTGGGGCAGCGGGGCCGGCCGGCTCGCGGTGGGCGTGCGCGAACACTTTGGGCGCGTGCGGGACTACCACGGTGTGGACGTGCAGGCTGAATTGATCGACTGGGCGAATGCGAATCTTGCAGGGCCTGGCTTCCGGTTCACTTTTGTCGACGTCAGCAACGAGCGCTACAACCCCGATGGCTCCCCCGAGCGCACACTCTCCGCGGATCCTGGCAGCGTCGATGTTTTTTACGCGTATTCGGTTTTCTCCCATATGAACGACGACGACACTCCGGCTTACCTGACCCTGCTCGGCGAGGCGCTCAGTCCCGACGGCCGTGCGTTCGTGACCTGCTTTGTTGAAGAAGGCGTCGCGGATTGGGAAGAGAACCCGGAGGGGTACGGCCCGTTCGACTGGAAGGGGCGGCTGCATTGCACGCGCTTCTCTCGTCGCCATTTTGAGGATCACGTCGCATCTGCTGGTCTTGCGGTCGACCGGTTTGTGTACGGCAGGGAAACAGATGGCCAAAGCCTCTACATTTTGCGGCGTCGTTAGTCGGTAAACGCCGTTTTCTCGGATATGGTCGAGAGAAATCAAGAAGTCGTTGACGTCTCTCGAAGGGCCTTATTCCATGCGCCGTGCGCTCATTGCTTCCCTGTCCGCCCTGGCCGTTGCCGGTTCAGTGATTTCGATCGCCCCCGCTGCACTAGCTGATGGTCCGGTGTCCACCACGCAGTTCGGGATGCATGTGCCGGCGATTGCAAACGGTGAAGACCCCGGCGTCACGTACGGCGCGATCCGGCTCTGGGACTCAGGCGTTGCCTGGGGTCAGGTGCAGCAGACCAAGAGCAGGTTCTGGTGGAACGGACTCGATGCCGCCATCAGCAACGCGAACTCGCAAGGTGCACCGACTCTTTATGTACTCGGCTCAACTCCCAAGTGGGCAGCGACCAACGTGAAGCAGGGCAAGTACCCGAACAAGGGTGCTGCGTCGATGCCGAAGATGAAGGACTGGAAGAAGTGGGTCACCGCTGTGACCCAGCGCTACGGCGACAGCATTGATTCCTACCAGATCTGGAACGAGGCGAACCTGACCACTTTCTGGGAGGGCACTCCTCAGCAGATGGCCCAGCTGACTCAGCAGGCGTACAAGATCATTCGCAGTAACGACCCCACCGCGAAGGTCGTGGCAGCGAGCAGCACCGTCCGCCTTGAAAAGTCGTACCAGAAGTTCTTCCCGGCCTACTTAAAAGAACTCAAGAAGATGAATTGGCCTGTTGATGTCATCTCCTTCCACGGCTACCCCTCGGGCACTGGAACGCCAGCTGATCGCGCTGCAGCGATCGAACTGACCAAGGCAGACATGAAGCAGGCCAATGTTCCGGCGAGCAAGGAACTCTGGGATACCGAGGTCAACTACGGCATCAAGGGCCCAGGTTCAGTGCCCGGCCGCCAGATCACCGGAGCAACCGCAGCCGCATGGACAGCTCAGACCTACCTCGACAACCTGCTCTATGGGGTTGACCGTGCGTATTGGTACTACTGGTACCCACAGAACAACCTTTTGGGTATCACCTTGCAGAACGGCACCCCTGGCGCCGTTGGGTACCAGACCGCAGAGAACTGGATCACCGGTTCTTACTACAGCTGCACCGCGGGATCGGTCAATGTCTGCCAATTGGGCGATAACAACAACCCTGAGGTCGTGGTGTGGTCAGGAAAGTCCGGCGGAACGTACACTGTGCCGGCAAGTGCCACCGTGCAGTGTGACGCCCTTAACACCTGCACACCGGTGGTTCCCGGTTCAACCGTGACGATTGGAAGCATGCCTCTATGGTTCGGCACCGCAGCGAAGAACGCACTCAATCAAAACGGGCAATAGCCGCTATAGCTGGTCTTTCAGCTCTTGCGCTAGCCCTGACCGCATGTGGTGGTGGCAGCACCGACGGTGACGCCGCGGCGACCGCTGAGGCAACCGCCGATGCAGTTGTTGATCCCAACGCGATCAAGCCTGCCCTGGTGGGCATGCACATTGAGGGAGTTGAGGGCGG
>CAIXFB010000018.1 GCA_903918595.1 uncultured Actinomycetes bacterium | reverse complement strand
GGCAATACCCGCGATATGCGTCGGGCAGTTTCTTGGTTAGGGGAAGACCTAGACGTCATGGAAGAAGCTGCCGCTGGATTCCATGGTTCATTCAAGCTCCAAATCGTGGGTCCGTGGACCTTTGCAGCCAGTGTGGAATTGCCCGGGGGTGAGCGTGCGCTGCGCGACCACGGGGCGGTCGCGCATATCGCCGGTGCGCTTTCCGAAGCAATTGCTCTGCATGTGGCTGACCTCCGTCGACGGATCCCGGGTGCATCCGTGGTGGTGCAGTGGGATGAACCGGCTCTGCCTGCCGTGATGAGTGGCACCGTTGGTACCGCCAGCGGACTTGCAACGTACCGATCCGTATCAGAGCCGCTCGCAACCGAGCACCTTCGAACTGTCCTGGGCGCGCTGACCAACGTGATCGCTGGGGTGCATTGCTGCGCGCCGAATTTTCCCATTGATGTTGTTCGAGCAGCGGGGGCGCAGTTCGTTTCCTTCGACATCCTCGATGCCCGCCCCAGTGACGATGCCGTCGGGCGCGCTTGGGAATCCGGGGTGGGTGTTCTGGTGGGTTGCGTACCTGCACTTGGTAACGAGCCTGGCACGCAGGAGCAGATGAGCAGGCCCCTGCGCAGGTATCTGGCCGATCTTGGCTTCACCGACCCTGAATCACTCGATCGCATGGCGATCACCCCAACCTGTGGGTTGGCAGGTGCTTCGCCTTCGTGGGTGCGACATGCCTTGGCCGCGTGCCAGTCCCTCGGCCGGATCGTGCGGGATGATCAGGGTCGTGATGGACAAGATCGTGATGAACGTGACGAACGCTGAGGGAGGGGAGTAATGGGCACTGGGATCCCTGCCGCGGCGCGCCAGCGATGGAGTGAATTGGCAGATGCAATCAACAGTGCTCGGGTCTCCTACTACCAGCACGACGCACCCGCGATTTCCGACGATGAGTACGACCAGATGTACCGGGAGTTAGTGGAGCTCGAAAACCTACATCCGGAATTGGCGAGCGGAGAGTCACCCACCCAGACCGTGGGTGGCCAAAAATCTGAGATGTTTGAACCGGTTGCGCACCTTTCACGAATGTATTCGCTAGACAACGTATTCAGCGAAGAGGAAATGAATGCATGGCTAGATCGGGTTGAAAAGTCTCTGGGATTTGTACCTGACTATTTATGTGAACTCAAGATCGATGGCCTTGCAGTAGATGCCGTATATGTGGACGGTGTGCTGAAAACCCTTGCCACCAGAGGCGATGGGGTAGTGGGTGAAGACGTCACGTTCAACGCTACCTACATTGACAGCATTCCTGCTCGGCTAACTGGGAAGAATGTTCCAGCACTTGTTGAAGTTCGGGGTGAAATCTTCTTCGGGCTCGCCGAATTTGATCGAATAAACGAGGAACAACTTCGCATCGGTGCAGCACCGTTTGCCAACCCACGCAACGCTGCTGCTGGCACCATGCGGCAGCGAGTTGATCGCCGTCTTGAAGAGCTGTCGGCGGCAGAAGCAGCAGGAGCAAAACGCGCAGACAAAGCTCGGGCAGATGTCGAGCACGCCATCAATCGACTCAACAATGTGCAGCTCATTGTCCACGGAATCGGCGCAATCGACGGCATCACCATTACCCATCAAAGCCAGGCATATGAAATCCTCGCCGGATTTGGCTTGCCCGTGAGCCCGGTGATGTCAGTGCGCAGAAGTAATGCTGAAGTTCTGGACTACGTATCCCACTACGGAATCCATCGCCATGATGTGAGCCACGAAATCGATGGCGTCGTTGTGAAAGTTGATGATCTCGATCTGCAAAGGCAATTGGGCGAGACCTCGCGTGCCCCACGTTGGGCAATCGCCTACAAGTACCCCCCAGAGGTTGTGCGCACCAGATTGCTCGATATCGAGGTGAACGTGGGGCGCACAGGTCGAGTCACACCTTTTGCAGTGATGGAACCGATCAAAGTGGCCGGATCAACGGTGTCGATGGCCACCTTGCATAACGCCTATGAAGTCGAACGCAAAGGCGTCCTCATCGGCGACATGGTCTTCCTTCGTAAAGCGGGCGATGTGATCCCTGAGGTCTTGGGCCCAGTTACAGAGGTACGCACGGGCACCGAACGCGCATTCGTGATGCCCACCGAGTGCCCTGCATGCGGATCTACCCTTCGCCCAGAAAAAGAGGGGGATAAAGACATCCGGTGTCCCAATGCGCGGAGCTGTCCAGCGCAGGTGCGCGAACGGTTATTCCACCTAGCCTCCAGAGGCGCCCTTGACATTGAGGGCCTTGGGGTAAAAGCGGCCACGGCCCTGTTGGACTGCGGGGTTGTTGCTGATGCAGGTGATCTGTTCCTCATCACGGATGCCGATTTATTCACCTGTGAATTTTTCACCCGCGATCCAGCGAAGGATGAGTCAGGTGCTCAACTGTCCGAAAACGCCAAAACGATGCTGGCGAATATTCACGCTGCACGCGAAAAGCCCCTGTGGCGCGTGTTAGTGGCGCTATCCATCAGACACGTTGGTCCGACAGCCGCCCAGAGCCTGGCCCGGGCATTCGGTTCCATTGATGCCATCGCCAATGCCCAACGAGATGAGCTAGCGGCTGTCGATGGGGTGGGCGAGGTAATCGCCGATGCTGTCATCGAGTGGTTTTCGACCGATTGGCACCGAGACATTGTTGATAAGTGGCGGCGCGGGGGATTGCGAATGGCAGACCCCGTTATTGAGGTGGGCGACCAACCACTCTCCGGCCTTACGGTGGTCATCACCGGATCATTGCCAGGGTTCACCCGGGATAGTGCAGCAGCTGCCGTCACTGAGCTTGGGGGCAAAGTGGCCGGCTCAGTCTCATCGAAAACAAGCCTGCTCGTTGCGGGAGAGAGCGCAGGGTCAAAATTTGACAAGGCCGTGAGTCTCGGGGTGCCAATTGTGGGAGCGGAAGGCTTCACCGCTCTTCTTGAGTCTGGATTAGCCGCTGCCCTTCTGCTGCAGGTGCAGTAGGCGCGAGCATGACCCCTCGGCCATAGGCTTGACCCCATGAGCGCCATCACTCGGGCTGATGTCGAGCACCTCGGTCGACTCGCCCGCCTTAATTTGACTCCCGAGGAAATCGATAACTTTGCAGGCCAACTCGATGTGATTCTGACCTCTGTTGCTCGGATTTCAGAGGTGGCTGCTGATGACATTCCGCCCACTTCACACCCCATTCCTGTCGAGAATGTGTACCGCGAAGACGTTGTGCGCCCCGGGTTGCTTCGTGCCGATGTTGCAGCGGGAGCCCCCGCTTGGGAAGACGACCGATTCCGAGTTCCCAGAATTTTGGGTGAGGCATAAACATGGCTGATCTCATGGGCAACGACCTCACGCGGCAAAGTGCCTCCACCCTGGCTGATGCCATTTCGCAAGGCGAGGTCTCAGCAGAAGAGGTCACCAAGGCCCACCTCGAGCGCATTGCCGACGTCGACCCTCGGGTGCACGCGTTTCTGTATGTCGATTCCGACGATGCACTTGCTGCAGCCAGAGGTGTCGATGCCAAGCGAGCCCGTGGGGATCAATTAGGTGCCCTTGCTGGTGTGCCGCTCGCATTGAAAGACGTTCTGACGATGAAGGGTGTGCCAACCACCTGCGGTTCGAAAATCCTTGAAGGATGGCGCCCGCCCTACGACTCACATGTGGTCGAGCGTCTTCGGGCCAACGACATCGTCATTCTTGGCAAAACAAATATGGATGAGTTCGCGATGGGCTCATCCACCGAGCACAGTGCTTATGGGCCGACCCGAAACCCATGGGATCTTGAACGAATCCCGGGCGGATCGGGCGGTGGATCATCGGCTGCCCTTGCTGCATTTGAAGCGCCCTTGGCGATTGGTACAGATACCGGTGGCTCCATCAGGCAACCAGCTGCTGTGACGGGAACAGTTGGCGTCAAACCCACATACGGTGGTGTCTCCCGTTACGGGCTAGTCGCATTGGCATCTTCTCTTGATCAAGCTGGCCCATGCGCGCGCAACGTGCTCGACACGGCGCTGTTGCACGCCGCCATCGCCGGCCATGACCCGCGCGATTCCACCTCCATCAACGCGGCCGTGCCCGACGTGGTTGGCGCAGCATTGAATGGCGATGTTCGTGGCATGCGGATCGGATTAGTGCGCGAACTCTCTGGTGCGGGTTATCAAGCGGGCGTCGAGTTGCGCTTTCGTGAAGCGGTAGAGCTTCTTGAGGGACTTGGTGCCGAAGTAATCGAGGTGTCGTGCCCACATTTTGAATATGCCTTGGGTGCGTATTACTTGATCCTTCCATCTGAAGCATCAAGCAACCTGGCTCGTTTTGACGGCATGCGGTACGGCTTGCGAGCCGGCGATGACGGCAGTCATTCCGTTGAAGAGGTCATGGCAATCACTCGCGAAGCCGGTTTTGGCCCCGAAGTGAAGCGGCGCATCATGCTGGGCACCTACGCACTTTCCAGCGGCTACTACGACGCCTACTACGGGCAAGCGCAGAAAGTCCGAACGCTCATCACTCGTGACTTTGATGCCGCTTTCGCTCAAGTTGACGTTCTGATTTCACCGACTGCTCCCACAACTGCTTTCAAGATAGGTGAAAAGGTCGACGATCCCATCGCGATGTACTTAAACGACGTTGCCACCATTCCAGTCAATCTGGCAGGAAACGCAGCCATGTCCTTGCCCATCGGGCTTGCCCCTGAAGATGGCCTGCCGGTCGGTTTGCAAATCATCGCACCGCCCATGGCCGATGACCGTTTGTACCGCGTGGGTTCCGCGGTGGAATCTGCACTCGTTGATACATGGGGTCACCTACTCATTGAGGAGGCGCCAGCACTATGAGCGCACACGCAGACGAACTGATGGACTACGACCAAGCGGTGTCACTTTTTGAGCCAGTGATCGGCCTTGAAACTCATGTGGAATTGGGCACCAACTCGAAAATGTTTTGCTCCTGCCCCACCGAATTCGGTGCAGAAGCAAACACGCAGATCTGCCCAGTGTGTGTGGGCTTGCCAGGTTCTATGCCGGTAGTAAACGCTGTGGCAGTTGAGTCAACGATTCGCATGGGACTCGCTTTGAACTGCGATATCGCCTCCTGGTGCCGGTTTGCCCGCAAAAACTATTTCTATCCGGATATGCCCAAGGATTACCAAATTAGCCAGTACGACGAGCCGTTGTGCACTGATGGCTACCTCGATGTGATTGTGCCTACGGATGATGGACCGCAGGTCTTCCGCATTGAAATCGAGCGTGTCCATATGGAAGAAGACACCGGAAAGCTCACGCACTCAGGTGGAGATACGGGTCGAATTCATGGTGCGGATTACTCGCTCGTCGATTACAACCGCGCGGGCATTCCTCTCATTGAGATCGTGACAAAACCGATCCCAGGCACTGGGGCATTGGCTCCAGTCGTTGCCCGTGCTTACGTTGCAGAGTTACGCAACCTGATGCGCTCTTTGGGTGTTTCTGATGTGCGCATGGAAGAGGGATCGTTGCGCTGCGACGTCAACGTGTCTTTGGCTAAGCCGGGTGAGCCGTGGGGCACCAGATCAGAAACAAAGAACGTTAACTCCCTTCGGTCAGTAGAACGAGCAGTGCACAGCGAGATCGAGCGTCAGTCGGCTCTTCTGACCTCGGGTGGGCGCGTAGTTCAAGAAACCCGGCACTTCCACGAAGACACCGGGCGCAGTACTTCTGGTCGATCCAAGGAGCAGGCGGAGGATTACCGATACTTCCCCGAACCTGATTTGGTGCCGGTTGCTCCATCGCTCGAGTGGATTGAGCAACTTCGGGCCAGTCTGCCTGAGGCTCCAGCGGCCAAACGCGCGCGTTTGCAAGAGTCGTGGGGGATCACGGACTTTGAGATGCAAACACTCGTGAACACCGACGCGCTCGACGTGATTGAAGAGACCGTTGCGGCCGGGGTTGAGCAGAGTGCGGCCCGCAAATGGTGGATGGGCGAGTTCGCACGTTCCGCTAAGGAGCAGGGAATTGAACTGTCACAGTTGAGGGTGCGACCAGCTGACATTGTTCGGGTGGAGACCCTCATCCGTGAAGGTGCCCTCACGGACAAGATGGCCCGACAGGTTTTTGAAGGGGTCCTCGCAGGTGAAGGCGATGTCGATTCTGTGATCGCGCAGCGCGGTTTGGTTGTAGTCAGCGACGACGCGTCGCTGCTTGCTGCAATCGATGAGGCGCTAGCTGCGCAACCTGACGTGGCCGAGAAAATCGCTTCGGGCAAAGTGCAAGCTGCTGGAGCCATCGTGGGTGCTGTGATGAAAGCAACGCAGGGCCAAGCTGATGCAGCCAAGGTCCGAGCGCTCTTGCTCGAAAAGCTCGGCGTATCCGAGTAGCGCGGGCTATCTCTTCATGACTCCTGCGATTGCCTTGCTTCCTCGGGTGCTCGCGCCATTGGACGTGCCGGGGGTGCGGTGGTATGTGGATGACATAAATCCAGATCCAGCCGACTGTGCAGATGTCGGATTCTTTGTTCCCCGGTATTTGGGATCCGGGCCCAATGCACATTTGTCAGTAGAGATGCCCCACCTTGAGGTTCTTCAACTGCTGACAATCGGTTACGACTATGCACGTGAGTACGTGCGGCCCGGAGTTGCTTTGTGTAACGCGCAAGGTGTGCATGAGGCGAGTACCGCTGAACTGACCCTCGGGCTGATCATTGCATCGCTACGCGGTATTGATCGGTCTGTTCGTGAGGGTGCAGCAGGATTATGGAACCACCAGCGGGGGGAGTCGCTACAGGGCAAGCGGATGCTGATCATTGGGGCTGGTCCGGTCGGTCGTGCGATTGCCGCAGTATGCGCACCAATGGGTGCTTCGATCACGATGGTCGCGCAAACGGCCCGAGGAGATGTAGCGGCAGTGACCGAATTACCAGGTCTCCTGCCTCATGCCGACGTTGTCGTGCTCGCTGTTCCGCTGACCCCCGCAACTCAGGGGATGGTCGATGCCCAGTTCCTTTCCCAGCTCAAGCCCGGATCGCTGCTGGTCAATGTGGCGCGTGGATCTGTAGTGGTCACACCAGACCTCGTTCGTGAATTGGAGACCGGGAGGATCCGGGCAGCGCTCGATGTAACCGATCCTGAGCCGTTGCCCGTTGATCACGTGCTGTGGTCGATGCCGAATGTGTTGATCACACCCCATGTAGGTGGAGATTCGGATGCATTTCCGGTTCTGGCGAGGGCCCTCATCGCGCGTCAAATTCACAATTGGCGGACCGGTTCACGCTTGGAGAATGTGATCCACGTCGCTGGCTAAATTGTCCTGTTCAGCCTTCCTCATGCAGCAGTTCTCGGCCCCAATAGGGTGGATGGCATGACGAACATGAAGCCGCGCAGTTCCGAAGTCACCGACGGTCTTGAGCGGGCACCGGCCCGTGGAATGTTGCGCGCAGTAGGCATGTCTGACGAGGATTTCCCCAAAGCACAGATCGGCATTGCGTCGTCGTGGAACGAGATCACTCCTTGCAACCTGTCTTTGGAGCGTCTCGCCAAATCTGCCAAGGAAGGGGTTTTCCAAGCTGGTGGGTTCCCCATGCAGTTCGGCACGATCTCAGTCTCCGATGGCATTTCGATGGGCCATGACGGCATGCACTTCTCCCTCGTCAGCCGGGAAATCATCGCCGACTCCGTTGAGGCAGTCATGCAGGCAGAACGCCTCGACGGCATGGTCACGTTCGCAGGGTGCGATAAGTCTCTGCCGGGCATGTTGATGGCCTCTGCCCGGCTCGACGTTGCCTCAGTATTCGTGTACGCAGGATCCATTCTTCCGGGCCATGTGAAACTCTCCGATGGAACCGAAAAAGACGTCACCATCATCGACGCTTTCGAGGCGGTCGGTGCGTGCGCACGGGGGCTCATGTCACGCGAGGACGTCGACACGATTGAGCGTGCTATTTGTCCTGGCGAAGGAGCCTGTGGTGGCATGTACACGGCCAACACCATGGCGAGCGCTGCTGAGGCGATGGGAATGTCGCTGCCAGGTTCAGCGGCACCTCCCGCGGTCGATCGCCGGCGCGATGGCTTCTCCCGCAGATCAGGTGAGGCAGTGGTCGAGTTGATCCGCCAGGGAATTACCACCCGCGACATCATCACCAAACAGTCGCTGGAAAATGCCATAGCCATCGTGATGGCATTCGGTGGGTCCACAAATGCGGTACTGCATTTGCTGGCAATCGCCCACGAGGCTGAAATCGAACTGCACCTGCAAGATTTCCATCGGATCGGTTCGAAGGTGCCGTTGCTCGCTGATGTGAAGCCATTCGGTCGCTACGTCATGAGCGACGTAGACCGAGTCGGTGGCGTTCCGGTCATCATGCGGGCGCTGCTCGATGCAGGCCTCATGCACGGAGACTGCCTCACGGTCACGGGCAAGACGATGGCTGAGAACCTGGCGAGCATTAATCCGCCAGATCCTGATGGCGACATTCTGTATGCCTCGAAGAACGCGATCGCGGTCAGCGGGGGTATCACCATCCTGGGTGGTTCGCTGGCGCCGGAGGGTGCGGTCGTCAAGATCGCGGGAGTGCCTGTTGACACATTCGAGGGCGCTGCTCGAGTGTTCGAGCGTGAGCAGTCCGCGATGGCAGCACTAGAAGATGGCACCATCAAAAAGGGCGACGTTGTGATCATTCGCTACGAAGGCCCTAAGGGTGGCCCCGGCATGCGCGAGATGCTGATGATCACGGGTGCAATTAAGGGTGCAGGGCTGGGCAAAGATGTACTTCTCATCACTGATGGTCGGTTCTCCGGAGGCACCACGGGATTGTGCGTGGGACACGTCGCTCCCGAAGCGGTTGACGGCGGGCCAATCGGCTTGGTCGCGGATGGGGATCGCATTCGCATTGACCTGAAGGCGCGCACCCTCGATCTACTCGTTGACGATGCTGAACTCGAACGCCGCCGTGCTGCATTTGTACCGCTCCCGCACAAATTCAATCGGGGAGTCTTAGCCAAATATTCAAAGCTCGTCGGTTCCGCATCCCGCGGCGCCGTCTGTGATTAGAGGAAAGTCCGTGACTAGGAGAAACCTGTGCGTTTAGTTCGAATCGGTCCAGCAGGGTCTGAGAAGCCGGCGGTCATCGACTCCGAAGGCCAGTACCGCGACGTCTCTTCCCTGTGCGGTGATTTCAACGCGGATTTCTTTGCCAGTGGCGGCATGCAGTCGCTTCGGGATGTTGATCTTGCAGTCCTACCGATCCTGTCGGGAGATCTTCGTGTGGGCGCCCCGATCGCTCGTCCAGGAAACTTGGTCGCAGTTGGTTTGAATTACGCGGATCATGCGCGTGAGGCAAATATGGAGATCCCCGCCGAGCCTTTGCTGTTCAACAAGGCGCCGAACACAGTGATCGGCCCCAACGACGACATTCACTTTCCTCGTGGTGGCGTCAAGGTCGACTGGGAAGTTGAATTGGGCTTTGTCATCGGAAGTACCTGCCGCTACCTGGAATCACCAGAGGTTTCCCTTTCGCACATCGCTGGGTTCGTCGCGATCAACGACGTGTCAGAACGCGTGTTTCAAGCAGAGCGCGGTGGTCAGTGGGTCAAAGGCAAGGCTTTTGAAACCTCGTGCCCGACCGGTCCGTGGTTGGTCACACCGGATGATCCCAGCATTCCTGAGTATTTCGATCTATGGCTTGATGTCAATGGAGTGCGCCGTCAAACGGGCAGCACATCGAACCTGATTTTCGATATCGCAACGGTGCTGCACTACATCTCCCAGGTCATGGTTCTAGATCCGGGCGATCTGGTGATCACCGGAACGCCGCCGGGTGTAGGAATGGGCATGGCCGATCCCACGTGGTTGAAGGTCGGCGACCTCGTGACTCTGGGCGTGAGCGCTCTGGGTGAGCAACGAAACAGAGTGATTGAGGCTCCCTAGCCTTAGCTTCTTAGCACTTAATCGTCTTTGTAGGAATCCCAGTCAGCGCCGCTGAGGATGCCTCCATCGATCACGATGGACTGTCCGGTGATGTATGAGGATGCCTGCGTCGATAAGAAAATGATTGAACCGATCACTTCCTCAGGTAGTGCAAGCCGACCGATCGGCGTTGTCTCATCGAACCAGCGTTGCCGGTGCGCTTCTCCCCACAACGGTTTAGTGAATTCCGTCATAATCACTGACGGCTCGATGCAATTCACGCGAATCCCATCAGCGGCCCACTCTCGGGCGCAACTCCTCGTCATCGAACTCACGGCCGCTTTCGTTGCTGCATAAACGGAAATTGTGTTGAAGCTAAAGCGAGCGCTGAGCGAACTCAAGTTGACGATGGCTCCACCCCCGGCTTCCTTCATGAGCGGGTGCGCGGCCTGGCAAGCGAAGTACACCGCGCGCATATTGACCGCCACGATGGCGTCAAAATCATCAGAGGTCACATCAAGAATGGGCTTGCGACGATTGACTCCAGCACCATTAATGAGCACATCGAGACCACCTAAGCGTTCTGCTGCATCTGTGACCATGGTGTGTGCACCCTCGGCGGTTGAGAGGTCGGAGACCAGTGTGATCGCGCGACCTCCTGTTGATTCGATGCGATCTCGCACTACGTCAACTTTTTCAGCTGAAATGTCTTGCAGACCGACAACGGCACCGCGATCAGCCATCGCCTCTGCTACCAACGATCCAATAGATCCACCCGCTCCGGTGATGATGACTCGTTTGTCTTGGAGCGAGAACAGGGGATCAGGTGCGGGCAGTGGCATTTTCATCCTCCGGGAAGGTCAATGATCGTCAATTGCTCGGGTGGTGCTGTGATCTTTGCATTGATGTGGCCGCGGAGCTCCACGGACTGCACCTCGGTACCCACGTTAGCGATCATGACCCGCGTGAAGGATTCACTCTCCACGATTAGTGCGTCACAGATTTCCGGGTTCGACGATTCGCATGGGCGGACAGATACCGCACCAGCGAGTGCTGCAAAGAAGTCATAGACCGGATATGGTGCTGCGGTTTCGGCATCGAGAATTCCGCTGGCCCCAGCAGTCTCAAAGTACGTGACTGAACGTATGTTCCCTGGCGCTGCAAGATAGCCAAGGCATAGTGCTGTCCAGGCGGCTGCGAACCAGGTTGACTGGCGGTAGTCAACAGATGCCGGAAGGTCATCGTTGCTCACATCAGTGGCGGGGTCAGTGGCATTGGGGTTGAAGCGGGGGCGCAATGTGATCGGCGAGATCGAAATTGCTGCGTCACCGGCTAACCCAACAGCATTCAACGCAATGACCCTGAGGGTTGAAGCGTTCTGGAGAATGGTGCGGTTATCGAAGGAATGCACCTGCGGATTCAACGAGAAGTTGATGACATCTAGATTTTCAAGAGACGGCGGCTGCCGGTTCAGTTCGGTGAAGTACAAGTTCGTGCCGCCGGAAATCAATTCTTCCGGTCCGAGACATTGACGTGCTTCGGCGATTCTCGATGCTGAGGTCACTTTCTCATCGCTTGCGAAGATGAGCCAGCACGAAACCACGTCACCGAGTTCACGATTCTTACGGCCAAGTTGCGTCAGAGTTGGCGCATCAGCATCGAAAACCGCAGCCTGCACCGAGCAGCCGATCTGTGCAGCCACGGTGGCTGCTACTGCCAGGCTTTCGGAAGCGCGGGCTGGATCAGTCGCGTCAATATCCACGCGAACGTGATCTAGTGCAAGGGCTTGAAGGGCGCTTATGTGGGCATCTGTTAACTCCACCAGACCCAATTGCAGTCCAATCCGGGGGAGTGGTGACGTCACATCAAATACTTCGATGGTGGTGTCAGCGGACTCTGCTGTTTCCGGTCCTCGAGATTGTGTTGCAGGGGGAAAAGTCCCAGTGAAGGTGAGCGCTGCAGATTGATGCAGTTCCCAGGTGGGTTCAACGGTAACCGGGAACGGAAGTGAAATTGGCGTGCAGTAGGTCTTGTACGAGGCATCACTCCAGTTGCGGTGGTCCTCGGATTCAAAGACTTCACCTGTTAGCTCGAGGCGTGCGCGTAACCCAGGGAGTACCTCATGGGTCATGGCGCGAATCTCGAGAAATGGTTGATCTGGATCAATGGCATCGGGAAAGGCAGATGATTCGATATGACCATCGCTGTGCTCGATGTCGATGGCGGTTCCGGCCAGCGTCAGTGGATGGAGCACGCATAGACCAAGTCGGTTCCTGAGAAAAGGCTCAGTCGTAGCACCACTGACTGAATAGGTGACTGACCCATCAGCTGCCCCGGAGAGTGTGCACT
>CAIXFB010000017.1 GCA_903918595.1 uncultured Actinomycetes bacterium | reverse complement strand
TGCGTGACCATCAAAGTTGTGATGCCAAAGTCATCCCGCACCTTGAGCACTAGGTCCTCCAGATCGAACCGCGTCTGGGCATCCACGGATGCGAACGGCTCGTCCATCACGAGGATGCTGGGGCGCACAGCGAGTGCTCGTGCGATCGAGACCCGTTGTTGCATTCCTCCGGATAGCTGCCAGGGGTAACTGTTCTCCGTGCCTTCCAAGCTCACTTCGCGAAGGGACGCTGAGATTCGTTCCCTGACCTCAGTGGCATTGAGCTTCTGTTTGCGCAACGGGAGCGAAATGTTTTTCTCCACAGTGAGCCAAGGCATCAGCGAGCGTGTGTAATCCTGCAGCACCACCGCGAAGCCTTCAGGTGATGAGGAGATCTCCTTTCCATGCACCTTGATCGATCCCGACGTTGGAGTGGCCAGACCCGTGAGAAGGCGGAGCAATGTTGTCTTGCCCACTCCCGAAGGCCCCACGATCGATACGAAGTCGTGAGACTGGACCTCGTAACTGATCCCATCGAGGACGTGTTTGACACCATCTGGCGTGTCAAACTGCATTCGCACATCGTCTATGACGATTTCTGTAGCCATCACTGTCCTCTTAACTCAGCTGATCTTCTTCTGTCCGAAATACCAATGGAGAGATCGGCGCTCCACCAGGTCAAAAATGATGTTGATTGCATATCCGATGAAACCCATGAGTACGACGCCCGTCCACGCGTCAAGGATCAGGAATGTGTCGGCAGCGATCAAGGTGAATGCCCCGATCCCGAATCCGGCGCCAAGGTACTCGGAAGCGATTGTCACAATGAAAGCGATCTGTAACCCAAGTTGCAGGCCCGCGAAGATCTGTGGCTTTGCGGCCGGGAGTCGTACCTTCCACAGAATCTGTGATCGAGTCAGTTCAAAGACTTTCGCCGTCTCGATGAGGGTCACATCCGTGGACCGCACGCCCTGGATGGTCGCGATCATGATGGGAAGCGTCGCCGCGAAGGTTATGGAGGCGATGCGCATCGCCGCATCCAAACCGAAGATGACGATGAAAATCGGGACTGTAGCCACCGCAGGTATTGCTCGCTGGAAATCGATTACTGGCTCAAAGTAACGATTCAGTGATTTCGATCCCCCGATGATCGTGCCACCACCGATGCCGAGGATGCATCCGAGAGCGAACCCGAATGCCAGGTTGCGCAGGCTCGGGACGACATGCGTGGTGAATTCCGACGAAAACCACAGTTCGGTGAAGCGCGACATGATCTCGGAGAGAGGCGGGAAATACGGGTTCGCGCTATCGGCAGAAGCCGTCCACCAGACGATGATGATGACGATTGGGAGCCACGAACCCACCAGGATGGCGACAAGGCGCCCAGATACCCTCATCGCGGAAGCCAGAAGAGAAAGCGGGACTGGGTAACGATGACAAGCCGGCTCACCACGATGCCGATGATGCCCAGCAGGAAGACCAGCGCAAACGTCTCTGCGTTCTGGCCACCGGCCTGAGTCAAAAGGATGGATCGACCCAGCCCCGGGGCGCCTCCGATGAGTCCTGCCACCACGGACACCACGATGGCTGCCGCTACGGAGATCCTGATACCCACCGCGATGAACGGTGCAGCACTGGGCAGCCGCGCAAACCAGATCTGTGAACCCAGGCTCACTCCGTAGCACTGCATCGTCTCCAGTAGGACCGGGTCTGTATCTCGAATGCCGTATGCGGTCTGGATAGCCAGCGCGAAGACTATGGAGAAGACAACGAGGAAGATGCCCATCTGAATGGTCGGCCCGAAGACCAAGATAGTGATGGGAATGATCACAATCGGTGGAATGACCTTGAAGAAGTCGAGAGTGAACTTGGTCGATCGGAAGGCAAAGCGCGACAGTCCGATCAAGATACCGATTGGAATTGCAATGATGACAGAGATGACGAAACCGCTGGTGGCAATGATGAAGGTTGCCAGTAGTGCCGAATAGAGCTCAGCGGTGCCCAGAAGTGCGAACAGCGCTACGAAAGTAGCGGACGCCGTCGGGATCGACGTGCCCTCAAGGGGACCCGAAACCGTCAGCAGTTGCCAAATCGCAATAAGGACAAGACCCGAGATGAGTCCGCCTGGGACGGCGATTGCACGACGGCGAGTAGTCACGCCCGTCTGGACAGTCAGAGCTTGCTCCTTACCTGGGACGACGTGGGTCGGGAGCAGGTAGCTCCCGACCCACGCACAATCTCAACCAATTACTTCTTAGGGCGATTTACTTCTTAGGGCGATACTGCGTCACAAGCAGGCCACCTACGTCAGCCTGCTTCTTCAAGAAGCCAAGCTCCAGCATCTTGGTGGCTGGTCGCGTGACGTCTGACTTGACCACATAGAGCGGGTAGAACGGCGGATTCGCCGCCAGCGCCTGAGCAACCGGCACTCCCGTGACCTTGGTGGATGCAGTTGTTACCTTGATCATGTTGGCTTTCGACTTCATCGCAAACGAGTTGGCCTCGAACATGGACTTCTGGAAGGCTTCAACAACCTTGCGATTTCCATTGTAGAAGTTCTGGGTGGTGACCCAGACACCAATCGCCTGCTCTGTGTCAAAGAACTGAATGCCGGGAGATCCAATATTCACATTGCCCGCGGTCGTACAGGCTGTCGTGAATGGCTCCACGGTGAAGCCCGCTTCGATCGAGCCACTAGCAAGTGCACTTCCCACTTGCGGCAGCGGCAAAGTGGTCCACTTAATCTGTGCCGGATCTCCACCCGCCTTCCGTACTGCGGATGCGATTGTCACCTCAGCCTGAGCACCACGTGCAGGAACAGCGACCGTTTTGCCTACAAGGTCCTTCCACGATGCGATACCTGATGTGGACTTGACGCATACACCGGTGTCATCGATCTTGAAAGCGTAGGCCTTGTCCTTCTTGGCCTTTGCCAAATCAATCTTGGCGTATCCGTCCGCCGGCGCAACGATGCGCAGCGCTACTCCGCCGTTCTCATATGCGTTGATCGCGGGAATCGTAGGGCTGTACGTGAACTGCACCCCTCCAGCAGCAAGAGCTGCGATGGACGGCGGCGGCGCCGCGAACACGACCAACTCTGTAACGTTGATGCCATTCTTGGCGAAGATGCCAGAGTCAATTGCATACTGGATAGCGCCGGTTGAGTTGACGGCCGTGACGCCGACCTTGATATCC
>CAIXFB010000016.1 GCA_903918595.1 uncultured Actinomycetes bacterium | reverse complement strand
AGTCCGCGCGAACTCCCCCCTGCAGCGTCGGCCCGCAGTGCGCGACGGTGCCGCACTCCAGCATTCCGGGGACATCCTCGAGCTCGTCGCCGGCCTTGCGGATGGTGATCGAGTTGCGAAGCAGCAGCCCCGGCCGGTCGCGCTCCTGCCCTTCAACTCGAATGCAGCGCGAGCCGGAGCGAGGAACCTGTCGACCGTTGCCGCGCTCATCCCCCGAACCTCATCGACTGCCTCAGGCGTCGCGAACGGGTGGTCGAGATCCCCGGCCTCCAGGAGCAGCGGAAGCCACTGAGGGAGCATCACCACGAAGTACTTCCCGCACGGCATTGCCATCAGCTTCCACACATGAGCCAGGAGCTCACGCGCCGAGTCCCCATACGCGCGAGGCCGCAGCTGCCGCCTGTCGACCTGCTCCGCCGGATCCGGGAGGCGCGGCCCCGACAGCAGCCTTCTCGCCGTCGAACGCGCGACCCGGTGGCTGCCTGAACCTCATCAAGGATTCGGTCCTTGTCGGTCTTGGACGCCTTGCCATACGCGTCACGGAGCTTGTTCGTAACCTGCCTTCTCGCACTCAAGTCAATCTTGCCTTCCATGAGGCAAGCCTCCGCCATCAGGCGGGATACGCGCTCAAAGTGTGTGAGGCACCAACCCCAGTCACGCGATCAAAGTAGCTGAGGCACGCCGCACTAGAGCGTGAAATTGCCGAGTGAGATAGCATTGGCCTGCGGATATGGATGGAGTGAGCAAGGCGTGTCTAGGTCGATGAACGAGGGAGTCGCATGACGGCGGGTCGTCCATTCATACCGTGGTGGAGCACCACCTTTTCGAACGGTGAGGCGGAAGCGGCTGCCGACGCCGTACGGGGAAGGCTCCTAAGCCAGGGGCCAGTTACTCGCGAATTCGAGGAACAACTGGCTGACTACCTTGGCTGCCGGCACGTCGTGGCCGTCACTAGTGGCAGTAGCGCCCTGCTCCTGTCACTCCTCGCACTCGGCATCGTTCATGGTGATGAGGTTCTCATCCCGAATAGGACGTGGGTGGCAACGGCGCACGCGGTACATCTATGTGGCGCGACGCCGGTATTTGTCGACACGGAGCCACGGCTTCCGGTCCTTGACGTCGATGACCTGCGCAGTCGCGTAACTCCTCGAACAAGAGCGATATTACCCGTTCATATGAACGGGCGATGCGTGGACATGGGCCCCGTGAATGCACTGGCCGAGGAGTTCGGGCTCACGGTTATAGAAGATGCTGCTCAAGCCTTGGGATCCAAAGACATTTCTGGGCGCGCTCTGGGAACTCTCTCGCGAGCAGGGTGTTTTTCGCTGTCAGTCGCCAAGATTATCTCAACGGGTCAGGGTGGATTCATCGCCACCGATGATTCAGAACTTGATGGTCGGCTACGCGCCATGAGAACACATGGGGTCGAGAACACGGTTGAGCCGAACGCCTGGGTAATGCCAGGTTTCAACTTCAGGTTCACTGATGTTCTGGCGAGCATTGGGCTTGTTCAACTCCGAGCTCTTCCCGAACGCATTGCTCGGTTGCAGGAAATCTACACGAGATACTCGACCGGGCTCCGCTCGATCGCTCACGTAGCGTTCATCCCGATGAAGGCAGGGGAAGTGGGGCCCTACATTGAAGTACTGGCTTCGGATCGAGCCGCGCTCTCTTCGTTTCTAATGGAGAAGGGGATCGAAACGCGAAACTTTTACCCGGACATGGACACCGCGCCCTACTGGAAAGTTGGGAGATCGCTGGACAATTCACGAATTTTTGGTCGTGAGGGCCTTTACCTACCAAGCGGACCGTCCATAACAGACGATGAAATCGACAGGGTGCTGGAGGCGGTGGCGGAATTTGGTGATAGGACAACACAGCAGCAACCGGAGATGAACGAAGGCGGTTGATGTGGTTATCAGTGCCTTGGTTCGTATGGGTTAATTGGAACGTCGAACGCTTAAACAACCAACTTCCTCCGTCGCTGGAATAGCCGTAGGGGGTTCGGTCGTAAGGATGGTGGGGGTTGTGAAGTTCGGGCTGATAGGGAACTCAACTTTCGCCGAAGCGCTTGCAACAGGTTTCCTTGCTGCAGGACATACATGTTCATTCGCTGTATCCCAGCCCAAGATGTCTTTACCGGATGCCAGCTGCGGAGTTGGTGATTGGGCCGTTAGGCGTGGGGTGCCTTTTTTTGAGATCGAGGACGTGAATGGAGCCGATTTCATTGATGTTCTCGAAGCGTTTTGCGTCGATTTCTTGGTGGCTTCCTGGCCCAAAATCTTGAAAATGGACACCATCCAAAGAGTGCCTCTGGGCGTCGTTGGTTCCCATCCCACTCCGCTCCCATGGGGCAGGGGCCGTCACCCGCTCCATTGGGCAATTGCCATGGGCCTGAGCCAGACGAGTCTTTCTCTTTTCCTCATGGACGCGGGCGTGGACACGGGTCTCGTATTGTCGCAGCACGCGATTCCTATAGAAGAGGGAACGACAATCGCTGAACTTCAGCGTGATTTGGACATCGCAGCAAGGCTTGCTGGCAAGGTCGTCGGTGAGCAACTTGAGATGGACGGCCACTTCAGTGGATCGTCGCAGAACGCTGCCATGGGATCGCTATGGCGTCGGAGGACTGAATTTGACGTGCAAATTGATTGCCGAATGAGTTGCGACGCTATACGTCGCCTCGTGAATTCGTACTCGACCCCATTTCCTAGGGCGCGACTACTTACTCCACATGCATCCTTGGCCATCGAAGAGGCGACGGTGTTGAATATTCCTCGGCGACTCTGGGAATTCCAGGCAGTTGGGACCGTCGTTGAGGTGAGCCAAAACACGATAGATATTCGGGTGGATGACGGCGTGATCAGCCTCAGGTCATCCGAAGCCGCTCCGCTAGGGCTACATTTGGGCTACTCTATCCCTCCCCCTGCCTTCTTCAGGTAGCAACCATGAACGTCAGCTTTCGCACAAGGCGTTGCGTGATGTTACGCATCGCATTTTTTGGTCGGGTGAATTGGCTTAGTTGTCAGGTTTCGAGGTGGGCCGAATTCCCGTGGAGAGTTGGCAGCAAAGACGGGAATCGCGTCGGGGACCGTCCTGCTCACCTGACCCGAAGTTGACGTGCTTGATGCTGATGCGTTGGCCGTAGTCGTAAGCCATCGCTTGGCCGGTTCCCGACGCGCCACCCGGGGCGTGATGCTCCTATTGATGTCAAGTGGTGTTCATGCTGCTCCGTGGGTGTCGAGCCAGGCGTGGTAGCGGGTGGCGGGTTCGGCGTCGTGGACCTGTCCTCGCTCGAGTCGGGCGATGGCGTTGATGGGCCGGTGGAAGT
>CAIXFB010000015.1 GCA_903918595.1 uncultured Actinomycetes bacterium | reverse complement strand
GTGGTTCATTCACTTCGGCGAGCCGATTCCTACGGATGGATTCCCAGAAGGTGCAGCGGAAGATCCCATGCTGGTGTTCGATTTGACCGATCGAGTGCGGGAGCGCATTCAGCAACAGTTGTACGACCTGCTTGCCAAGCGACCGTCAGTTTTTGGCTGAGGGTGCGGGGACTCAACGGCCCTTAAGCCGGGCAGCAGCCATTCCACCAGCCATTCCAAGGGCAAGACCGCC
This sequence comes from uncultured Actinomycetes bacterium, assembly GCA_903918595.1. GTDB lineage: Bacteria > Actinomycetota > Actinomycetes > S36-B12 > S36-B12 > CAIXFB01. The sequence continues at coordinate 2,037 of CAIXFB010000015.1, read as the reverse complement.
TGCTGCTGCGGCGGCCGGGAGGGCGTACCTGCGCATGTGCGCACGGCGCCTGAAATCCCGAACACGCCAGTCATTCGCTTTCGCATAGGCCCGCAGCTCAGGATCAGGGTTGACCGCATAGGGGTTACCAACGCAACTGAGCATGGGAATGTCGTTGATGGAGTCGGAGTATGCAGAGCTCGCTGTCAGGTCGATATGTTGCGTTCGAGCTAGTGCGCGCACTGCCTCGGCCTTTGCGAGCCCGTGCAACGGCGGACCATCGAGTTTTCCCGTGTACCTGCCATCAACTATTTCCGAAACCGTTCCCAGCGCTCCGGTGAGGCCGAGCCGGCGGGCGATCAAACTTGCGATCTCAACCGGAGTTGCAGTGACCAGCCACACCGGTTGCCCGGCATCGAGATGAGCTTGGGCTAGAGACAAGGTTCCGGGGATGAGTTTGTCGACCATGACATCATCAAAAATTTCCTCGCCGAGATGCTCGAGTTCAGTGACGTCGCGGCCTTCGATAAAGGAGAGAGCAGATTCGGTGATGGATGCCATGTCTTCAAGGTCTTCTGACCCGCTCGTGACGAATTTCAACTGCTTGATTGCAAATCCGGTGATCTCGCTCATGCTGAAGTAATTGCGCCGAGCCAGGCCGACTGCAAGATGGAAAATGCTGGCCCCGCGCATGATGGTGTTGTCGACGTCGAAGAACCCGGCACCGACAGCGTCCGTTGCGGAATGCTCCATGGCTGGTGATTGGGCATTGGCCTTGGCTGCTGACACCTCTCCTGCGTGTCGATAGCCACTGAGCACATTGGGTCGCTCGGCGGGTGGGACAGGCGCCATGTTGGGAAGAGTAGCCGCCTCCGGTGACCTACGCCGAGTTCGCGAGAATCACGCCATGACGCACCTTGCCGCCCCTCCACCCCGGGTCACTGTGATCGGCAAACCCGGCTGTCATTTGTGCGAGGAAGCAGAGCTCGTGGTGGCGCGAGTCTGCGCAGAGTTGGGTGAGGAATACGAATCGCTGTCGATTTTTGACGACCCGCTCTTGGCAGGGCGATATGCGGAGGAGATTCCGGTCGTGCTGGTGGATGGTCGGCAATTTAGCTTTTTTCGGGTGGATGCTGAGCGCCTGCGGAGCAGATTATCCGATAATCGGACGTAAGTGTCCGGTCAACTTTGTGACTTTGTTCTCCAATGCCTAACCTGAAGCCCTCGCGTTTCGGCGTGAACACCCTCGCAGAGCCAGCTGGAGCACCGTGCCTCTTCCCATTACCCGTCTCAACGGTCGTGACATTCCCGATGCAACCGTTGCTCGGCTACCTATTTACCACCGGGTTTTGGTTGGCATGTTGGAAATGGGTTCGACCACGGTGTCGAGCGAAGAACTTGCTGCCTCATGTGGTGTGAGTTCCGCAAAACTGCGCAAGGACTTGTCGCACCTAGGCTCGTACGGCACGCGCGGAGTCGGTTACGACGTCAAGTTCCTGAGCTATCACATCGCCCGCGAACTGGGCAGTACGCAACCGTGGGGTGTCGTCATTGTTGGAGTCGGCAATCTAGGTCACGCTCTGGTGTCGTACCGAGGTTTTGCCAGTAGAGGCTTTCGGGTGGTCGGGCTTGTCGACACTCATCCAGACATCGTTGGTGAGTCAATCTCGGTCGGCGACCAGGTGCTGACCGTCAGCGCTATGGGCGATCTGGAAAAGGTTGTCCGCGAGGGCGCCGCGCACATTGGAGTTATCGCCACGCCTGCAGAAGCTGCGCAGGATGTATGCGATCGACTTGTCGATGCGGGCGTTCGAAGCATTCTCAATTTTGCACCAGCCGTTCTTGTCGTGCCGCAAGACGTCGAGGTTCGAAAAGTAGACCTCGCAGTGGAACTGCAAATTCTTGCCTTCCATGAGCAACGACGAATAGATGAAACGTTGCCGGAGGCGATGAACGGATGACCGCAAAAAAGACTTCACATTCAGCCAAGTCAGAACCGACAAAGAAGGCAAACGTGGCAAACAAAGCCCCAGTAAAGGCAGCACCAGCCAAGGCAGC
>CAIXFB010000014.1 GCA_903918595.1 uncultured Actinomycetes bacterium | reverse complement strand
GTTGGCCGGAAAGACCGCGCCGCACAAAGCCACCCGAATAATTCAGCAGCCAGTCTCCTGATTGATTTGCATCGAATGGACCATTTGTTACATGGGCACGCCAAGAGTTAGCAGTCGATGCGAATGAAACAAAAAGAACGGAGAAAAAGAGGACTGTTGTTGTTCGTTGATGAGTAACTTCTTTTCGGACTGCAGTAACTCCGCTCTTCTTCCCCCGAAGGCTGTCTTGCAATGTGCACTTTCCTTTCCTCAGACATGTGACTTAACAAGTCACTACTGACCTCATGTAGGCAAGATCACCAACTGGATACACACTCAATCCGTGTGAACCGAAGGCACACATTTACTTCAGCATATATGCCACCATTTAGCCATATAGAACTATAATCTAGAGTCAACGATTCACTTTCTTCTCTGTGACATTAAGTTACGCATTTCTTGTCTGATTAATTGAGTGCAGTACGTCAAAAGCACGATGCACTGTCGAATTCCTCGCACTTGTGGACTCGCTCATGGCGATAACTTAGGCTTTAATTCAAGGTGAGGTGCACCATCGCGCAGCCAGTTGCAAATGGTTTCATAGCGCTCGTCTGGTCTGTAAGGTGATCAAAGGTAAGCGCCTCTTGCCATCCTTTGGCGTTGTCGAATCGGAAGAATGCCTCGGAACACACTGTGAAGCGTTCATCTCGAGTAATGTTTTGCCAACTCATTGCATCGTACTCAAATTGATGTGTGAACAACCCAAGTGAATCCTGGTGCAGGATCGGCACACCCTTGCCGGCCGGTACAGAGATGAGCAGCGATCCGCCTGGTGAAAGTAGTCGCACAGCAGAATCCATAAACAGACGATCTGTAAATGGATTGCGCTCGCTAATCGCGTCATTAGGGGTAGCACCTCTGACAAACGCCGTTCGAGAATCAGTTGGAGGAGAAGCGACATCAAAGCCAATATGTTCAAGGGTGGAGACGCACGCAATCACATCAAAGAGTCCGTCGACTGGTTCTGCGTCCAAGATACTTTCCACCCGCACAGGAACTTCAAGAACGCGTTCAACAATCTCCGCTGGGTAACGAGTCCGAACCCGCTTTGGACTGATGATGTCGATGCCCGTCAAGCCAGTGCCTCGGTCCTGCACCGCGAGGAGTACGCCAAGCCATTCAGGTGGCGACATCGACCATCCCACGTCAAGGAGCCTCTTAGCGCTACCAAGATGGGCAGCCATCCAAGGCACCTCGACGCAGCGTTCTGACCATTCGACTGTTTCAGGACCTAGTAGGGGGTCTGGTACCCCGTTTTCCAGGCAGGCTAGAGCGCGACCAAGAACAGCAGTAGCTTCGGCCTTTGCGATCACAAGAAACTCCAACCTAGAGGCCAGTTCATGGCAAGACGACTTCAACCAGTTCGACCAATGATTAAGTGAATCTGAGTACATCAAGAGGCTAGTGCTTCGAACTGGCATCGAGGCGTTGACACAGGTCAAACGGCTTTGAACAATCTTGAGCCACGTAACTTTTCAAGGAATTGGACCAAATCGCATAAATCAGGGATCTTTTCACCGCACTCGCCATTCTTCTTGAGCAGGAGCCTCTCCCAGAACAAATCGGCGAAGTTGTCGAACAAGGTGCCCTTGTGTTATCAAAATTAGCCTTCTCAAAGTCCGAGGGTGCTTCGTCGAGTATCTGACCATCCAGGCCATGAGGTGAATATCTTCCTTCCTCGCAGATCTTCCGTAGGAAGCTCGATCACTGTCTGATCGGCCGTAGATGATGCTCACCGGCTCGTTCAGTTCCTCTGCGTAAACTGAATTGCTGCCCAGGGCCGTTGCCATCTCGATGCGCATAGGGCCCGTCTTTGTTGGTTTGCCATGGCGCAACTCCTGATAGTTCCGAAAGGGGATCAGTGAGCCACTCATCTGCATGTAGGTGGGTTGTTCGAGCTGATCTTGAATCCAGGTCAAAAGCGGCAGCCGCGTGGGGCCATTCTGGGGGAAACTTGTCCAGACCGGCAGTTCATCGCCCTCATCTCCCTGCCATACCTGCTCTGGAGATTCGTGGCGCATCGCCCACGGGCCGAAGTAAACCGT
>CAIXFB010000013.1 GCA_903918595.1 uncultured Actinomycetes bacterium | reverse complement strand
GTCGCACTGACCTCGACATCACCGATCCCAACACGTACGCAGATGGGATCCCACACGCAACGTTTGCACACATGCGAGCAACCGAGCCTGTGGCCAAGTGCATGTATGAAGACCGCCCGTACTGGGCCGTGACCCGGTATGCGGACCTCGTCACCGTAACCCGCGATCCTGCGACCTATTCCAGCGCGCGAGGTATGACCAATTTGTGGGACTTACCGCAGGAAGCCATGGACGCTCGCCGCAGCATCATCGACACCGATCCGCCCGAGCATGTGCGCCTACGCAAACTCGGCATCCCTGCCTTCACCGGGCGCAAGGTGCGCAACTACGAGGAGACCACCCGCAGCATCACCTCCACGTTGCTCACCGAGGCGATCGATGCAGGCGATGTTGACGTGGTGCGCGCCATTTCAGCTCCACTCCCGATCCGAGTGATTGTGGGAATCCTTGGTGTGCCCGAAGAAGACACCGACTTCATGGTGAAACTCAGCGATGAACTCGTTGATGGCGCGGATCTGCCCGCCGACGCCTACGGCAACGTGACACCGCTTGAACTTTTACCTTTTTCATCGCCCGCAGCGCACGCGCTCTTTGAATACGGGAAAGAGTTGGGCGAAGAACGACGACGCGACCCGCACGATGACCTAGTGACCACGCTCATCGAGTCTGAAGTCGATGGCGATCACCTCACCAGCGTTGAGTACGCAAACATGTTCCAAGTTTTGGTGTTTGCCGGAAACGAGACCACCCGCACCGCGATCAGCAATGGCATTGCAGCGTTTATCGATAACCCAGATCAACTCGAGTTGCTCCACCGCAACCCGGAACTCGTCGATAGCGCGGTTGAAGAGATCATTCGTTACGCCAGCCCGGTGCTACACATGCGCCGCACAGCAACCCGAGATACCGAGCTCGCCGGGATCAGCATCAAAGAAAACGACAAAGTGGTGATCTGGTACGCATCAGCGAACTTCGACGATGCCGCGTTCGCTGATCCACTGCGTTTCGACATCACCAGGCCGATAAAACCACCGCAGGTTGCATTCGGTGCCAAGGGCCCGCATCACTGCCTAGGAGCTCCACTGGCCCGGCTCGAGGTCAAGATCCTGCTCGAGGAAATGATCCGTCTCGGAGTTCGGTTTGAAGGTAACGGCGAGATCGTGCGCACCCGCTCGAACTTCGTGAACGGAATCGCTTCACTGCCTGCACGAGTGACCAGCAGCTAGCACAGAACACAAAGAGTGGGGCGCACCTCGCGGTGCGCCCCACTCTTTTTGTATTCGACTTAGCTGACGAAGTTGCGAACTGCGTCGTAGTTCTCCTTCTTCTGCCGCACCGAGCCAAGGATCAACCCAACGATGAACAGCGCAGGCGTCAGGAGTACGAGCACCCAACCCGTTGTGTTGAGCTCGAAGGGGCCACAGCCCGATCCTGCGTCGCCAGGGCACATTGCCGGATCGACAGCCGTGCCGGCGAAGAGGTTGTATCGAGCGAGCAGCATGTACTCACCAACAGCGAGGAGCACGATTGCGAGCACCGGTGCGATCACCGTGTTCCACACGCGGGTGTCTTCCTTGGTGCGACGGAAGTAGACGATCACCGAAATGCTCACGAGAATTTCCGTGAGCACAATCGCGATGACCGCTACCGCTCCGAACCAGAAGAAGATGTTAACGATCGGATCCCAAGCGAAAATGATCGCGATCACCACGAGTGCGATGGCCAACACCGAAACTACGGAAGTTGCCACCACTGGCGCCTGGCGGCTATTCACCTTGTCAAGGTTCTTCGGCAGCACTCCAGCGCGACCCATGGAGAAGAGGTAACGTGAAGCACTGTTCTGGAAAGCCAACATGGCGGCAAACAGCGAGGTTAGAACAACCCAGCCAAACACCTCAGTGAGCCACGAACCGACATACTCGGTAGTTAGACCGAACAACATCGCAGACGGATCCGCCAGAGGCACGCCGTCGATGGCAGTCGCCTCAAACACCTTGTTTTGAATATCGGTCGCGCCAAGGCCGGTCACCATTCCGAAGCCGACGATGGCGAAAACCAGTGTGATCAGAACCACGGAAATGTACGTGGCGCGTGGCACGGTGCGCTTGGGATCCTTTGTCTCTTCACCGTAGATCGCCGTTGCCTCAAAACCAATGAACGAGGCGAGTGCAAAGGCAAACGCGATACCCGCACCGCCATTCAATCCACCGGCCATGATGTTCGAGGGGTTAAATGATGCTCCGAAGTCAGCGCCTTCAGCACCACCCGTGACCAGAATCGCAATGCCAACTATCAGCAAGGCCACCAGTTCAACGGTTAACAGGACGCCGAGGACCTTTGCGCCAATGTCGACGCGCAGTGCAGAGAGAATCCACACCAGAGCGATCATCACGAACGCGTAGAGCCACCAGGGCAGATCAAGGTTGAACTTGACCAGGAACTGGAACTTCATCTGGCCGGCAAGGAACCCAAGAACGCCCCACTGCACGGCCAAATAGGCGAGCAGAGACACCATCGCGGAAGCCACGCCCATTTTGATGCCGAGTCCACGTCCAACAAATGCAAAGAACGCGCCCGTGTTCGTGACGTAGTGACTCATGGTGGCGTAGCCGACACTGAAAATCAGCAGGATCAGGCCCACAGCGACGTACATACCGGCTGCGCCAGCACCGTCACCGAGTGCAACTGCAACAGGGAAGGCGCCTGTCATGCCTGCCAAGGGCGCTGCAGCAGCAACGACGAAGAAGATGATTCCGTAGAGGCCGAGCGTTCCCTTCCTCAGGCTTGTGTCTTTAGTTTCGGGATCGCCCGGGGGCAAATCCTGATCTGATTGGGGGAGATTTTCCCGCTGCGACATATTTCCTCCATAGTGCTACGTGGTGCAGTGGACGTGGCATGGACCATTTATGTGGGACCGAACGATTGCTCAATGTGGTGTATCAGATATCCAACGTCAAGCAACTTGGCATAAGTTTTGGAAATTGGTTCGTAATTGCGACGAACGCTCGCGCGGATCATCCGCCGATTTCCTTGAGCCTGTGCCGTTGTAATTTGCCTGTCGTTGTCTTGGGGAGCTCGGCCACAAACTCGACCTGCCGTGGGTATTTATAGGGGGCGATGACCCTTTTCACGTGGTCTTGAAGTTGCTTCCGCATCCCATCATCAGCGTTGTTACCCGTGAGTAACACCACGAAAGCTTTGACCACCACGCCACGGTCCTCATCGGGAGCACCGACAACGGCCACTTCGGCCACTGCTGGGTGGGAAAGCAGCGCATTTTCCACTTCAGGCGCCGCAATGTTGTATCCGCTGGAGACGATCATGTCGTCGGCCCTTGCCAAGTACCGGAAATAGCCTTGTTCATCTTCGGTGTAGATGTCGCCGGTGATGTTCCAGCCGCCCTGCACGTAAGCGCTTTGCCGCTCATCGTCAAGGTAGCGACAGCCGGTCGGTCCGCGCACCGCCAAGCGCCCGGGAACACCCGGTGATACGGGTTCAAGATTTTCATCCACCACCATGGCCTGATAACCGGGCACCGCTTTACCCGTGGATCCCGGGACGATGTCTTCATCTGCTGCAGAAATGAAAATGTGCAGCATCTCGGTGGCACCGATGCCGTCAATGAGCGGAAGACCAGTTGCATCACGCCACGCGTGCCAGGTTGCCTCAGGAAGTGTCTCGCCAGCGGAAATGCAGCGACGCAAAGAAGATACGTCGTTCTCTGAGATCAACGGGAGCATGGCGCGATAAGCGGTGGGGGCCGTGAACAAGCAGGTCACGCCATGCTCAGCGATAGCGCTCAACACATTGGCAGGTGATCCAGCTTCAAGCAGCACGCTCGAAGCACCCACCCGCATCGGAAAAATCACGAGTCCACCAAGCCCGAAGGTGAAGGCCAGGGGTGGACTCCCTGCGAACACGTCATCTGCGGTGGGCTTGACGATATGCGCGCTAAAAGTGTCGGCGATAGCGAGCACATCTTGATGGGTGTGCATCGTGGCTTTGGGTTTGCCAGTAGTGCCCGATGTGAAGGCCAGCAGTGCAACGTCCTCAGCTGCCGTAAGCACCGGTTCGCATACCGGCGATGCGCCTTCAGTCCGAACTTCTAGCCGGTCAGCAGAATCCCCGCCGTAGACCAAAGTTTCGCCCGTAAAATTCTCGACCAGATTCCACTCATCCATGAATCGGTGATCCACGATCGCTAACTGAGGTGCAGATACCTCGACGATTGGTGAAAGTTCGCCTGCGCGCAGCAGCGGGATCGTGGTGACCACCACACCACCAGCGCGCAGCACCGCGAGCCACGCGATAACAAGCCACGCATTGTTCGGCCCGCGCAGCAGCACACGATTGCCCGGAATGAGACCTGATTCGATGAGCACGTTCGCGCACTGTTGAACGTGCGCGCTCAACTGCCCATAGGTCAGCACCGCATCGTGCGCGATGAAAGCAGTGCGATCAGGCCCGTGACTCGCAATCGTTGCATCGAGCAGCTCAACACTCGCATTGAGACGTCCGGGATAATTCGCCCCGGGCACATCAAGCATCACCGGCCACGAATCACGTGGCGGTAAACGATCTTCAGTGAAGGTGTCGAGGTGCGCGGTTGCCCGCACTTTCGACCCCTGACTATTCATATAGGCGGGCTTTGCCGATTCGATCCATCGCGACTTCTGAGCTCCAAGGGAGCATGAGCGCGCCCAGTCTCGAATCTCGATACATGCGCTCCAGCGCCATGTGCTTGAGCATCGACTGTCCACCGCACACCTTGACAGCGATCCGGGCAACATCGTTTGCGTGCTCCATGACCGTGTACACAGCGGCCCACGCAGACACCATGTCATCTTCTGTGGGATCAAGGTGGGCAGTGTCAACCACGCTGTGCAGCATCGCTTTGCTCTGTTCGTACTTGATCTGCATCTCAGCCCATCCGTATTGCTTGACAGGGTTGTCCTTGCGCCCGGTTCCCTTCGCCGCGCCGGGCATCTCGCCGCGCAGGTACGCCTGCGTGAAATCCAAGATGCCCTTTGTCAGACCCAAGTACGACGGTGCCAGCGACATGAAGAGATACGGGTAGCGATTGGCCGCTTGGTCGTACATGCCACCCGGCAGCACTTCGTCGTCGAAGGGAACGAACACCTCCTTGATGAGCAGCGTGCGTGAGACGGTGCCGCGCATACCAAGTGGGTCCCAGTCGTCGACTAGTTCAACGCCGGGAGAGTCCGCGCGGACTGAAAGCAACCGCAAGAAATCTTCACCAGGCACTTGGCAGGTCACGTTGTAGCGACTTGCCGCACCTGAAAGCGATGCGAAGATCTTGCGACCGGTGACGAGGTAACCGCCCTCGGTTGGAGTGGCGAGGGTCGAGATTCCTGCGAGGGCCCCGGGGTTCAAGCCTTCACTGAACGGCTGCGAATGGATATCGCCATTTTCTACTACCCCGCGGAACATCTCGGCGCGACGACGTTCGTGGGTTTCGCGCTGCTCCGGCGACATGTCGAGCAGGTCGCTCACTTCACCGGCCCAGATCATGGTGGCGTTATGCATGTTGAAGGTGAGCGCAGTAGCGCCGCAATAGCGCCCGATCTCCGAGGAGACGCGGATGTAGTCGGAGTAGCTAGCACCGAGACCGCCGTACTGCTTGGGCACGCACAAGGCCAAGAAGCCTGCGTCGCGCAAATCGGCAAAGTTCTCAAAAGGAAAGACCGCATCGCGGTCGACGCCGAAAGCTCGCTCTGCGAACTTCGGACCGAGAGCGGTGATCGTCGCGACGAGCTGATCGCGATCCTCCACGCCCATCGACCCACTACCCAAGTGGGCGTTAACGCCCTCGTGTGCTGTAACCGCAACTGGTGGTGTCATAACCCCGATGTTAGAGAAACAATCAATTTTGTCAACACCGTTGACAAAATTGATACCGATCCATAGCGTTCACATGTGAAGGACCACGCGTACGACGTTGATGCCTCGCCGATCACGTGGCGTGAGGCCGGTCCAGATCAGGCCACTGCCGATACCCCGGTTGCCGTTCTCCTGCACGGACTAGGAGGAAGCCGCATCGGTTGGGAGCCCCAACTCGCGGCCCTTTCCACAACCCACCGAGTCATCGCTTGGGAGGCACCCGGCTACGGCGGGTCCGATCCGGTTGCGTCGTGCACATTCGATGCCTACGTCGATGCGCTGGCCGGTCTCCTTGACACCGTGAGCCCCAATGCACCCGTTGACATTGTGGGGATGTCCTTCGGCGGGATGATCGCGCAATACGCAGCCGCCCGGTTCCCCCAGCGAATCAGAACCTTGACCCTGCTCTGCACCAGCCCCAAGTTCGGCCTTGATGGAACCGACCCGGATGAGTGGCGCGCTCACCGGCTCAGCGGACTCGAGGCAGCTGGTTCACCTTCTGCAGTTGCCCCGGCGATTTTGGCCTCTCTCGTGGGAGCCGGCAACGAACACGTACTTCCCGAGGCCATCGCGGCAATGGATCGGGTGCCCCTGCGCGGACTCCTGGATTCCCTGCGCACAATCGTCACTCACGACTCCCGGTCGATCCTGCCCACGATCGAGATTCCCACTCTCGTGCTGGTCGGATCCATCGATGAGGAGACTCCACCGGCATACGGGCAGGCGATCGTCGACCTCATGCCGAACGCCCGCCTGTGCGTCATCGATGATGCCGGTCACCTCCTCAACCTCGAGGCCGCTGAAGCAGTATCAATGGAGATTGCGGGACACTGGCAGGAAGAACAACGAACGGAGAACCCATGAGTTGGGTTATGGCACCGACCGAGTGGCGCTGGATCAACCGATTCGCGCAGCAACTCACACTGTGCGGACTTGGCGCTGGTGATGAGTGCGTCGTTCTTTCAGAGAGCGATAGCCGGCCCGAGTTGGTGGCAACAGCGGTGTTGGCCGCAGAGTCACTTGGCGCCAAGCCATTTCAGGTGGTGATGCGTACGCCAGCAAACGATCAGCCCGTCGCATTGCGTTCCACCGGAACTTCTCTTGCATTGAAAGGCAACGGCTCAGCGGTCTCCGCAATTTCGAGTGTTCCTTTTGTCATCGACGTCACTGCAGAAGGATTGCTGCATAGCCGTGAGTTGCGCACGATCCTCGGCGCCGGATGCGAAGTGCTGATGATCAGCAACGAGCACCCGTCGGTGTATGAACGCCTGCCGCACGATGAAGACATGGCCAAGCGCGTTGCCGCATCACACGAGTTCATGAAGACCTGCCGAACAATGCGCGCGGTCAGCGAATCTGGCACGGATCTCACCATCGATCTCGCCGATGCATTTACGGCTGGGTCGACCGGAGTAACGGATGGCCCGGGAAGCATCGCGCATTGGCCAGGTGGTCTCGTGCTTGCTTTCCCGGCTCGCCATCGGGTCAACGGAACGGTTGTGCTCGCCCCCGGTGATATCAACCTCACGTTCAAGAACTACGTCCAATCCCCCATCACCTTGACCATCGAAGATGACTTCGTGGTGGACATCGCCGGAACCGGTTACCAAACCGACTTGTTGAAGTCGTACATGTCGGCCTTCGACAAAGACGCCTACGCCACCTCGCATGTGGGCTGGGGCATGAACCCGGCTGCGCGCTGGGACTACCTCGAGCTGTACGACCGCAGCCAGCACAACGGCGTAGAAGCCCGCGCTTTCCAAGGAAACTTCATGTACAGCACCGGCGCCAACGAGAACGCCGAAAGATTCAGCGTGTGCCATTTCGATATTCCTATGCGCAACTGCGACGTTTTCCTCGATGATCACCGGGTTGTTCACCAGGGGCTCCTCGATGGAGTCGCCGCCGGAAAGGATGCTTGACGTGACCGAACAGATTGATGTGGTTTTTCCTGATCTACTCGGCCTCATCCACGGCAAGACCGTCCCAGAACACCGCCGTGACCATCCCACCCATTACGCGATCACCATGATGGTGCAAGGACTCGACCTCGGATTCCTTGAACTCGATCCCTATTCCACCGGCGCCGGATTTCCGGACATGGAAGCGCAGATCGACGCTTCAACCCTTCGCGACTGGCCTGGTGGGCGTCAACTCGCCATGGCCTCAACGCACTTCGCCGACGGACGGCCGCTGCCCCTGGATTCGCGGCGGCAACTGCAACTGATCTGCGATCGCTGGAATGCTCTGGGTTATCGGCCGATGTCTGGCTACGAGATGGAGTTCTTCCTGCTCGAGACGCGCAGCCCGCTCACCAAACTTCCAGTCCCCGAACACCGCGTGTACGGAATCGGCGCGGGTGCCGACCCGACGGGCACGGTCGAGGCCATCGTGGATGCAGCAGAACTCGCAGACCTCAAGGTCGAGGGACTCAACAGCGAGTTCACCCCGAGCCAGGTCGAAGTAGCTCTGCACTACCAGGAGAGCCTCGCGGCCGCCGATGCTGCGCTGCTCTTCCGGGAACTGGCCCGACAGGTAGCGCGCACGAACGGCATCGACGTCACGTTCATGGCCCGACCGTTCGGCGATGCTGTGGGCAACGGGATGCACGTGAATATGTCTCTGGCCGATGCAGATGGCACCAACGCGTTCATCGATACGAACGATCCGCAAGGACTATCCGATCTGGCTCGGCACTTCATCGCCGGTTTGCTGCATCACCACGAGGCACTCGCCGCATTTGCTGCGCCCACCGTGAACTCGTACAAGCGCCTTGCCCCCGGAATGCTCAGTGGGTACTGGGCAAACTGGGGATGGGACAACCGAATCTCCACCGTTCGGGTTCCCGCGCAACGAGGAGCCACTACGCGAGTTGAACACCGTATGGCCGATGGCACAGCCTCTCCGCATTTGCTCACCGCCGCACTCCTCGCTGCCGGACTACACGGTGTGGAAGCCCGCATGGAGTTATGCGAAGCTCAATTAGGTGATGCTGACGTTGCACCGAATACCGATAGGCATACGCCGCTGTCATTGATCGATGCGCTCGATGCTCTTGAGCAAGACAAGGAACTGTGTGCCTACTTCGAGCCGGACCTGATCTCGGTCTACATCGAATTGAAACGTCGTGAGTGGCAACGCTGGCAAGAAGCGGTTACCGACTGGGAGCAAAACGAATACTCACGCGTCTACTAGTGAGTTAGTTCGTCACTAATCCAGTAATGAGCGCGGCAAGTCCGGCGGCAAAAACTTTGTTGCTCGACGGGTACAACTTCTTGGCAAGTTCTTTGGTCGTCGGGTACTCGTGGTCGTCTAAGAGTGCGTAATCCGCTCGCCACCCCCGGTAGGTTCCAGCCCGGTCTGCACCAGGGGCAGCAAGTGGAGCGTCGAGCCACGCCGAGCCCAAGGTGTATTCGATAAGCACGTGGTACGCGGTTACTGCGTCGTCGTCCTGTAATCCAGCACGCGAAAGTGCGTTCAGAATGATCTCGGTAATGCGCAACTCATTCTCATGGCGCGTTGGTCCCGATGCAGTGATGGTCAAGCCAATCGGATTACGGATCAATGTGGCGCGCAATCGCGAACACAGCCGCTCGATATCGCCTTGGGGATCATCAGATGACTCGAACCGGTGCACAACGGGACGCAGGGTGCGATCGCCCACTTCGCGTAGGAGGTCATCCTTATCGGCAAAGTGTCGGTACACCGCCGTGGGATCGACGCCCAACTGATCACCCAATGCTCTCAGGCTGAAACTGGCCGCATCAGTGGATTCCAAAAGCTTCTCCGCCGCATCACAAATCATCGCCCGGCTTAACTTCGCCGGGCGACCCTGTTGGGCACGAGATGACATGGGCTCAGATTAGTTCCGGGCATCTTGACGATTGAGCAGCCGTAACCATTCGAATTTTTCGTTCGGAGCCGAATGGATTCCGCTACGATTTGCCTCATGAGTGAAATGAACGGATTCCTGCCCCCCTACACCCCCGATGGTCGCACTGCGCTGATCCCCGACATGCCGTGGCACTACTCGGGCACTCTGCTCACCGTCGAGTACCGCACAGACCCGGCGAACGTCCGCGCAATCCTGCCTGCGGAGTTAGAACTCGCCGACGAAGATCCAGGTGCCGTCGCCTTCATCTGGGCCGACTGGCAGTCCTGCAGCACAGGTGGCGAGGAGCTCCTTGACCCGGCTCGCTCGCAGTACCTCGAAGCTTTTGCCGTGGTGCGCGCCAAGTACCAGGGCGTGACCTACAGCCGCTGCGTGCTGATCTGGGTCACCACCGATTTTGCGATCGGTCGCGGCTGGTACCAGGGCTACCCCAAGAAGTTCGGCAGCATCTTTGTCACCCGGCCCTACAACCGCGGAAAAGCCGCGCCACGCATTGCACCTGGCGGCACCTTTGGCGCATCGCTCTCCGCGTATGACCACCGGATTGCCCAAGCCAAGGTCACGCTGCGCGAAGAGGTCGAGTCCAACGGTTTCGTGAATGCCCACAAGATGGTGCACAACCGCTACATGCCTTCTATCGCCGGCGACGGGATGTCGTTCTCGCAGATCATCACCATGGGTGGAGTAGACCTTGACCTCGGCCCGGCCTACAAGGGTGATGCCGATCTTCGCCTCTGGGACTCTCCATGGGACCAGCCGGCCTCGCTGCTACCGGTCGATGAAATCATCGCCGGCTACTACCGCGAGGTGGGCACCACCTTCGCTGGCGGGACTCTGCTCGAGGATAACTCCCAGCCGATCTAGCGATCCGGTCGATCGGACCGTCAAGACGTGAGCGCGTCGACCCGATCGATCACATCGCGGCAGAACCTGGCGTGGTCCGCGCGATCGTCAATGAAGATCGATGGCTTGATGCAAAACGTGGTGAAGCCGAACTCCATCTGGCGCGGAATCTCTGCAAGCGCTTCGGGTAGCGGTGCCACCGAATCCGCATCGGGAAACTCCACGCGGGTGCCACCAACGAGTTCGAGTTCATCAATCGATCGACCGGCAGCGGCAAGTCCTGCCTTAAGTGCTTCCACATCTTCAGGCATGACTCGACCAAGCGGATGAAAGCCACTGCCGTATTTCACGAGTCGCTCAAGAACCTTTCCGTGCACTGACTCGCCACCAAACCACATCGCGGGACCTTTCGCGGTTACCGGCTTGGGTTCTACATACACGTCAGTGAACGAGAAGAACTCACCCTCATAGGACGCGGGCGATTGCGCCCAGACCCGCTCCCAGATCTCCAACTCCTCATCGAGAATTCGGCCGCGCTTGTGAAACGGAACGCCAATCGCGTCGTACTCGTCTTTATGCCAACTCACTGTTGGCTGGATAACTAGCCGGCCTTCACTGAGCAAATCGAGGGTCGCAAGATCATGCGCCAACACCAGCGGATGACGGAGAGGGGCGATCAAGGCAATCGCTCCGATTCTGATGCGGGTCGTTGCGGCAGCGATCGCACTCATCAGCACGATGTTCGATGGCCACGCCGTGAACGGATCCTGGTTGCCAGGCATCGCGTAGTCGCGAGGATTCTCCATGCGACCCTCGCTGCCCGCTGATGGGCCGAGCAGGATGTGGTCGCTGATCATCACCATGTCGAAGCCAGCATCCTCGGCCTCTTGCGCCATGCGCACCAATCCGCGGATGTCACGCGGATCGGTCATCGTCCAGTTCTCGGTGAGCACACTGACCATGCGTGGTGACGTCATTGGTGTCCTTTCAACGATTGCGACCGGGCCAAATCACCAAAACAAAGCCAATTACGACGCCACTTTGGCGAATTGACCCGGGAAACGGGCGAAATCGCCAAGGGGAGCGGGGGTGAACTAGTAGTCGAGCAGGTACTCGTCGATCTCCCACTGCGTGACCTCGCGAGTAGCGGGGTCTGCAACCTCGGCGTTGTACCGCTCGATCTCATCGCGCTTGAGCGTCTCAAACGCGGCGACGAACGGCTCTCCGATGATGTCGGCCAAGAACGTGTCGGCCTTGAGCGCATCAAGTGCTGATCCGAGATCCATCGGGATCGCCGGACGTGACTCGTCGGTGTAGGACCAACCACCTGACACAGGGGGGCACTCCAACTGCCGGCGCAAACCATCAAGGGCCGCAGCAAGAATCACCGCGATCACCACATAGGGATTGGCCGCACCGTCGCCAACGCGTACCTCAAGGCGCGCACCTGCGCCGCGCTCTGGCGGGATGCGCACGAACGTGGTGCGGTTGTCATAACCCCAGTTGGAGCGGTACGGCGCCATCGTGTCAGGGCCGAGCCGCTTGAACGCATTGATCGTGGGATTACACACGGCCACGAGCGCTGGAGCGTGTTCGAGAATGCCCGCCATCATGCGCATGGAAATCAGAGACAGATCACCGTTGGCTTCGTCCATCATGTGATTGCCCTCAACATCGACAACAGAGAGGTGCAGGTGGAACCCGCTACCGCCCTCATCACTCCATGGCTTGCCCAAGAAAGTACCGAGCACACCGCGCTGCGCAAGCACATCCTTCACAGCGGTTTTCAACAGGAATGTGCGATCGGCCGCATCGAGGGCCTCGCTATGCCACAGGTTGATTTCATATTGCGACGGGCAGAACTCGTGGTTACCGGCGAACGCACCAATGTTGAGTTGATCGACCATGCGCAGCAGATGCAAGAAGTGTCCGTCGGGATCAACACCAGAGCCTGTTTGATACACCCGGCCGGTCTTGTTCAAGATGCGCTGCCACTGACCATCAACCTCATGGGCCATGTAAAACTCGAGTTCTGGCCCGACGATCGGAATGAGGCCGAGCAGTTTGTATTCAGCGATCACCCGGCGCAGGAGTGTGCGCGGGGAAATCATGTTGGGTGTGCCATCGGGCTCGTCGATATCAGCGATACCGAATGCCACACCTGGCTGCCAGGGAATTGGACGAATGGTTGACGCGTCTAGCCGAGAGACCATGTCGGAAAGTCCATCTTGCAGGCTTCCATGACCGTCGAGCACTTCACCGCGTGTGGTGGTGGTCCAGGTCGCCTGGCAAAAAGCTGGGCCGTGCCCGGCCGCGCGCTCAAGTTGGGAAACTGTCACGTCCTTGGACCGTGTCATTCCCAGGACATCAGTCCAGACAAGTCGGAGAATGTCGATATTCTGATTTTCCAAGTCCCGGCGAATATCGGCCAGATCCTGCTGCATGTCATTCCCTCCACTCATCGCCCACAGTCGGTCGATCTGCGGTCGTTACGCTGGCAATCTACAAAGATCGTTCGGGCACCAACGATTTAGTGGATACTAGTCAGGTCAGCGGCCCATGAGGAGAGTAATGCGAATTCTGATCATCGAACACGATCACCTCAGCCCCCCCGGACACGTGGCCGAGCGGTTTGTTGACCGGGGCTACGACGTCATCGAGCACCTCGTGGTGCCGGGTGATCGCTACTACTCCCCCGATGTGACGACCGAGTTCCCCGACCCCCTCGCCTTCGACGCGATCGTGCCCATGGGGTCGCCTTGGGGAGCCTGGGAAGACGAGCGCATCGGCACCTGGCTGCACCCCGAGATGGACTTGCTGCGAACCGCTGATGCGGCAGGCATCCCGGTCCTCGGGATTTGCTTTGGCGGTCAGTTGCTCGCCCGTACCCACGGTGGATCCGTCTCGCGTGCACCCGTTCCCGAAATCGGTTGGACGTCGATCATGACCGACGAGCCTGGAATTGTTTCCGCCGGCCCGTGGTTCTCTTTCCACTACGACCGCTGGACATTGCCGCCGGGAGCAGATGAGATCGCCCGCACCACCCGTGCCTCGCAAGCATTCATCCTGCGCAAAAATCTCGCGGTGCAGTTCCATCCGGAGATCACCTACAGCGGACTGCAGGGTTGGATGACGCAGGACGGTCGCGATCTGGTCAACAAAGACGGCCAGGACCCCGACATCATGCTCGAGCAAACCAGGGTGGAGGAGCCGGCTGCACGCGAGCGCGCACACGCCCTCGTCGACGCGTTTCTCGACAACGTTGCTCGTTAGCTAGAACGTTGCTCGTTAGCTAGAGCGCGGAACCACCTTCACGGGGAACCGCTTGATCCCGTGCACAAAGTTCGAACGCAGGTAGTCGATTTCACCGTTGCGCACAAAGTCGACATCGCGTGCGAGCAGATCCTCGAACATGATGCGGATCTCGAGTCGCGCGAGAGAGTTGCCCAAGCACATGTGTGGACCACCACGACCAAAAGACATGTGCTCGTTGGGCCTGCGCTCAACATCAAAGCGATACGGATCGTCAAAGATCAGTGGGTCACGGTTTCCCGAAGCAAACCACACCACAACTTTGTCGCCAGCTTTGATCGCCTGGCCACCAAGTTCGGTATCGCGGGTTGCGGTGCGTCGGAAGTGGTAAACGGGGCTGGCAAATCGCAGGAACTCTTCTACTGCCCACTCAATTTTGCTCGGGTCCTTGCGAAGAATCTCGACCTGCTCTGGGTTGTTCATCAGGTGATGCATCGTGTGCGAGATCGTGTGTCGCGTGGTTTCGTTGCCTGCAACCACGAGCAGCAAGAAGTAGTTGCGGAAGTCACGGTCATCGATCGGGATGCCGTCAATGGGAGTGCCATTCACCAAGCGCGACACCAGGTCGGTGCCAGCGCCACCGCGGCGCTCGTTTGCAAGTCTGAAGCCGTATTCGAACACCTCAAGGGCAGCCGGTGATCGGAACGGTAGGTCGCGGTACTTCTCACTCTCCGGATCAGTTGCGAGCACGTCGGCGGACTCCGG
>CAIXFB010000012.1 GCA_903918595.1 uncultured Actinomycetes bacterium | reverse complement strand
TGATCTGATCGCACGCGTCATTCGCACCACAGGTGTTGGCATAGAAGCGCAGGTAGCTGATGCAAGTGAAGACACCCAGCAGCGTTCTTTGTCAGCTTTCCTGGAGTTCGCTGCCGAGTTCACCGAACTTGACGGCCGAGTATCCCTCGGAGCGTTTCTGAGTCGACTCAATGATGCTGAACGATTCAATGCGGATATTGAATTCGCATCGCCGAGGAATCCAGGGGCAGTTCAGATACTCACCGTACACAAGGCCAAGGGCCTCGAATTCACACACGTCTTCATCCCGCATCTGGCCGCCGGTGCATTCCCAAATGGCGTGTCAAGCGGTAATTGGACCTCCTCACTCGGCCATGTGCCCTGGCCATTGCGCGAAGACTGTCCACCCGATCTTGCTGCTTTCCCTGACTGGGTTGCATCTCCGCGTGCCAAAGATCTCGATGCCTATCGGGAACTCTTGAAGGCGCGTGAAGAGTTTGATGCCGACCGGCTCGGCTATGTGGCCATCACCCGGGCAGAGAGAAGCCTCACTGTCACCTCACACTGGTGGGGAGGCACGCAGGTCAAGCCGCGCGGGCCGCACCGAATCTTCACCACGCTTGCTGATCAGGTGCGTGAGCTCGCTGCCGTGAGCGATCACTGTCGCATCGTCGGTTGGGCACCAGAGCCGGAGGATGGTGCAAGCAATCCACTCGTTCGAGAAATCGCTGAACAGTATTTGCCCTGGCCAGCGCCGCTCAACCCGAGGTATGAGTCAGATATCCAACGTGCCGCCGAGCGTGTTCGGTCAATAACCGCGATCCCCGAGAAATTGGTGGAGACAGATGAGTGCCTCGCTCGATGGTCACTTCTAGCGGCCGCTTTGACTGAGGAGTCACAAGGTCGATTCGCCACCGAGAAGGTAGTTCGCTTAGGAGCTGCCGTTGGTGCAAGTACATTTCTGCGTGCCATGGCTGAGCCAGATGCTTTGGCCCGAGATTTGGCTCGTCCCATGCCACGAAAGCCATCGGCGGCAGCGCATCGGGGAACCGCGTGGCACGCCTGGGTTGAGGCATCATTCGGGCAGCAGTCACTGCTCGATCCAGAGGACCTCCCTGGTGCGGCCGATGATCACATTGGCACCGACGCGAAACTTGAAGAGTTGAAGTTGGCATTTGGAAAATCCGAATTTTCTACCATGGTCCCGGTGGCGGTGGAGCGAGGATTCGCCATCGTCATCGGTGGCCGCGTGATTTCTGGGCGCATTGACGCAGTGTTCGAGCGTGATGGACGTTTCGATGTGATTGATTGGAAAACGGGTTCGGCACTCTCCACGAACCCGCTGCAATTGGCCTTGTATCGACTCGCGTGGTCAGCGATTGCTGAGGTTGATTGGCGCGATGTCGATGCCGGTTTTGTCATGGTGGCAACAGGCGAAGTGATCCGGCCAAGCACCGACGCGGACATCGAGGCATTGCTCGCTCTAGACGATCTCGTTTAGCGTTCGGGGATATCGATCGGGGCTGCCGGTGCATCCGGGGGGAGCTCCTCTGCGATGCGTTCCCCGGCTTCCTCGGTGGGTAGTGGCCGGGCACCAATCAAGCCGCGCATCCACTCACGTGCAGGTTCTTCAATCCAGCGCCACATCGCGTAGGCGATCAGTAATGCTCCAACAACTAAAACGATCACCGAAGCTGCATAGATGGCACCAGAATCAATTCCTACGGCAGACATTCCCGCGCGCCACACACCGAACCACACCAGATGGGTCATGTAGAGGGAGTAGGAGATGAAACCGCCCAATACCAATGTGCGAGTGGATAAACCCTTCACCACTCCTCTCCGGGCGAGCGCAAGTGCTCCCAGCCATGCGATCAAGAACGGGACCAGCAGTAGATGGAAATAGGGCGGAAGGGGTTCTGCATCTGGTGCGAGAGCATCCATCGGCGGCTGTGCTGCGGGCAAGGAGCCAAGCACTACCGCACCAATCACCACTATGGCGGGCAACACCCAGGTGAGGACCTCGGCCCAGCGCTGCACCCGCATCGTTGGGTCTTCGTCGTTCGGGGGGAGTAAGCGTCGAACGATGAGATAGGTGATTGCGCCCGCGATGAATTCAGTGAGGACCCGGAAAGTGCTGCCCCAGTTATCTGTGTAGTAGGCGTCCGTGGTCGACAGCCCATACAGAACAAGAGGGGTGAGAACGGCCACCCAGGCGGCAATCAACACCCAGGTGGGAGCGCGACGGTGCAGCACGAAAAGAACAAGCACCACGATCGGGAACATGAGGTAGGCCAGCCACTCCATCGACAGCGACCACGCAACAAAATTCCAGCCGCGCTGTGGATCCGAGCCCCACTCTTGCACCAAGAACAGGTTCTTCAGAAAATCAATCGGGTTCAGCCATGCTCGATCCAACTCCGAACCGGTCACCCGCGATTGCGCATAGACGGCCACACCGGCTATCACCAACATCACCAGATGCACTGGATAGACCCGAGCCAAACGCAGCCACCAGAACTTCAACGTTCCGCGACCGGCGAGTTTGGGTCCCATGCGAGTGAGGTAGGTGTGCGTCAAAATGAATCCGGATAGAGCGAAGAAAAGGTCAACACCGAGCCGGCCAACGCGCAAAAAATCGGCAAAAACCGGAATGGCCAGAAGTCCAAGGGTGTTGAG
>CAIXFB010000011.1 GCA_903918595.1 uncultured Actinomycetes bacterium | reverse complement strand
CCGGAACCTGAGTTCGGCCACGCGGCCCAACTCGTCTCCCACCCGTCGGCGCACGTGCTCGAAGCGCTCTCGCGACCTGTTGACTTGTGCCAAATGGTCAGATCACGCTCCTGGGTCGAGAAGACGTCGATGAAGACGGTGCCTTGCGCGGTAGGAGGATCAACAATGCTTCCGTATATCCCTACGGTGTATTGACCGGCAGGTAGCCCAACCGAGTTACTGGAGGTGTCTTTAACCGGGAAGCCAGGCGTGACGACCACCTCGACAGTCCCTAGCGGCGGGCTAAAGGTGTACTCATAGGGATCGGTCGAGCTGCACGTTGACGTTCTCCCCGGACATACGTAGGCGACTGTGTTTGCTGTTGAGCTCAAATCCGATGTGATAGTCACCGTGCCAGTTCCCGATGTTGTGATGAGCGCGCAACCCGTTGCGATCACCGCAACTGCCAGTAGCCCCGTTGCCAGGGCAGCGCTTTTGCCCGGGCGTGACTTCATGGGGCTCCTCGATCGCTTCCTGGACTGTGTCGCCCGAAACTACATGGTGTGTCCTCTGCCTGCACAGGTGGATCTGCTACGTCGTGCGCAGCGCGATTACACGATCCTTCTTGTCGCCACCCACACCGAGAAGGCCCGGGTCAGCGTTGCCACACAGGCCCGCATCGCCTCGGCAAGGTCCCATCTCGAGTCCGTAGTAGAACAAACCCTTGCGGCCGAGTTCTGCCTCGATCGTGAACTCACCGTTCTTGCGCACCGTGGTGCAGGCGCCTTCCAACGTGGTCCAAGGCCAGGAGCCGTCTGCTTCAGGTTGTGGCTTGTAGCGGTTCAGGCAGGCGATGTTGTCTCCCTTTGTCCATACCTTGAGTTGACGCATCGCCTCGGCGGAGAGTTGCCCGGTGAATGTCACTGGGTCACCGGAAGGAACTTTGCGTGAGTCAACTTCCATGCAGGCGTAGGTGGCCTTATCTGTGGTCATAGAGCAGGCCTCTTTGGAAGGAACTGGGGCGGCAGCTGCAGAGGCCGCGAAAGCCACAGGAAGAACGAGGATTGTGATAACCGACATCACGGAAGCTTTTCTCATGTCGTCATGCTTACACACTCGCTGCAAGTTTGTCCCGTCCACCACGAGGTTTAGGAATCTCTACATAACATCGTGCACGCATGCAGCTTTACCCCGTCACAGATTGGCGCAGGTATCAACCGGGGTTGCAGACCATGATGATGCCATCTTCAATCTCGACGTTGAGGCGCCCCGGGTTTGAATCCATTGTTGCCGCGAAGGATTCACCGTCTTCTTTGATGATGCGAAAGACGTAGCCTCGATCTTCAGCTGCTGCGCGTGCTTGATCAGTCGTCGCACCATCGGCAACGAGGGTGTCGCACAGCGCTTGAACTTTCGGCAGTTCTTCAGGGCCATAGATGGGCGTGTCATACGTGCCGATGTTCTCCACAACGGTGAACTCAATCGAACTGTTATCCGTAGTCAATGTGAGCGTGTCTTCAGAGGTGGTGATTTGTGGTGAGGCGTTGATAAACGCGGTAAGCCACTCATCTTGCAACATGAGTGGCTCTTCGCACATCATCATGCTGCTGGCTAAGGGTGACGATGCGGTGAGTCGACCGTCGTCGATGGTGGCACCCCCGAAAAGCGTGTTGCATCCTGCGTTCACCGACATGCCGTCTTCTGTGAAGGTGAGGGTGATGGGGGTTTCTGTGGCAAGCGGTCGCTGAGATCCGTTCTCCTGAATATCTGAGGAGCTGTAGCTCAAGGCAACCAAGTCCGCGAAGGTGACATCGCTGGTACTTGACGTTGAATCGCCGCATGCCGCGAGGGTGAGTAGCAGGCCGCATCCAGCCAAAGCGATAGTTGCAGTGTGGTGCAAACGCATGTCTGGTCTCCCTTCATCCACTCCTGAGCAAACCACGACTTTGACGCATGCGCGGGGCAGCGCGATCTTTTTGGCTGGTCATATTTCTGACAAATTGGTCAAGGCCGATTGCTATTGGGTTCCCCGCATTGGCGAGGTCACGTAACCCTGAAGGCGGAGCCAAAACGTCACGCATCTGGCGGAACTACACATATCAATTGTGGCCCCGAGATGATTCGAACATCCGACACAAGGTTTAGGAAACACACAAGATCGTGAGGGGATCGATGATTTCCCTCACAAACATGAATGACGAAGGGGTACCCAGTCACCTCCAGTCACCCTTAGTTATCCCGAGAAAAGTGACTCAGGAGTGACTGGGGAAAGGGTGACTTAAACCACTCTTGGGCCATGATCTTGAACCGGCGGTTTGTGGGCCTGACGCGGAAATATGTATGCACAGGTGCTGCAGTCCTTGGTGATGTTTCGTGATTGTATGCATTCCCTTTAAACCTGGTCTCGTAGTCGGCATGGACGGCTGCCCGCATTCACCGCGCAATCTCCGACGACATTCGAGTGACATCACTCGACATTACGCCCGAGGGATCGCCTGTTGGAAGTGGCGATTAGCGCCCATTCGGCGATGGGAAGCCATCGAAATCTCTTTGGTAACGGGGTTACCCATCGGATTTCGAAGCCCTAGGAACAGCCACAGGCAGACTCCGCGATCAGCGAACCGATCAGAGGAGTTGTGTTATGCGCAGAGGTGCCGGCGTAGCGGTGATCCTTGGCCTTGTATCGAGCATTCTGGTGATGGCACCTAATGCTCACGCGACAGTCACCACTGTTGACGCAACCTGCGACAACGGCCTCGGATTGTTTGTCTTTCCCACCTCGGTGACCGTATCGGAGAACGACTCCATTTCAATTGTCACTAGGGGAACTCCGGGTGGTAGCCCAGTCGCAGGATTCAGCATTCAATCGGTTCCGACTGGCTTTTCTTCATCGCCGGCTGGTTCGCTCGGCCGTGGTCAGACGTTCACTGTGAGCGTTGGCGCAGGTGCAACATCCGGAAGCATTGTGGTGAGCAGCACCGGCCAGTTTTGTCCGAGTCAGACAGCAACCATTGCTGTGACAGTTTCGGGAGGAAGCGGAGGTGGTGGCGGTGGTGGCTCGTCCTCGTCTGATTCGTCCACTCCCTCAGTCGATTCGTCCACTCCCTCAGTCGAGACGCTGTCTCTCTCGCTTGCGGCCAGCGGAGCTACCTGCACCGGCGGCAATCCGACCGGCTACGCCGGCACCTGGCTGACCCTGCCCTCGGCAGACCAGTGCGCCCAGTCCGGCCCGACCGCCAAGCCCGGAGCCAAGCTTCTGGGCTGGGCAACAAGCTCCAACTTCCCTGTCGCTCGGGCCCAGGCCCAGGTCGATAAAAAGTGGGGCGTCATCGATGAGGTGATCGACGGCCAGCGGATGATCTTCATCCCCGGCGGCATGGCGACCTTCGTCTCGGGCTCGAACAACCTCTTCCCGATCTGGTCGGCCTGACCAACTTAAGCCAGGAAACGATGGATTCCCATCGTTTCAATGATGACGGGGGATTGCTCGCCCCTATTGTCTGTACATGCCCGGGGCCGCTCGCAGGATGCTCATCGTCGAGGACGAGCCGCTCATGGCCTCGCTCCTCGCGGAGGTGTTGTCAGGCAACGGCTTTGCCACCGAGACTGCCCAAGATGTCATCGAGGCCAGAGCAGCAATTCGACACTTTGATCCCGACGGCATCCTCATGGATATCTCGCTCGGCGACGGCCCAAGCGGAGTCGACCTGGCTCGCGTACTCGCGGGACAGCGCCCCGATATCGCGATCATCTTCCTTACGAAGCACACAGACCTGCGCACGGCCGGTATCGATGAGTCAGAGTTACCTGCCGGCTGCGGATTCCTGCGCAAGGACCGCGTCCGCGACACCGAGTACTTGCTTGAGTCGATTGAGGCGGTCATGACTGATCGGCCACGCGAGGTTCGGCACGATATGGATCCGGGCAAACCCCTGGTATCGCTATCTGCAAAGCACGTCGAGGTACTTCGCATGATGGCGACCGGCTATACCAATGAGCACATCGCTCGGGTTAAGGGTGTTGCGGTATCGACCGTCGAGCGTTGGACGGCTGAGATCTTCAAGGAGCTCGGAATCGACAGCAAGGGCGCGGTCAATCCACGTGTCGAGGCCGTCCGTCAGTTCATTGCCGCCGCAGGGATTCCTGACCGGCTGTGAGTCGGCTACGTGAAGCATGGTGGCGCGTCGGTCTGCCCGATGCGATCAGCTGGCCTGCATTCATCGCGACGTTGCTTGTGGGTGTGATGGGCTTTTTTGCCAATAGCAGAACTACCATGCCGTTGATCACGGGACTTGCAATTGCCCTCGTGGGACAACTTGTCCTGTGGCT
>CAIXFB010000010.1 GCA_903918595.1 uncultured Actinomycetes bacterium | reverse complement strand
GAAGGGATCGTTGACAACCACCAGCCGACTGCCATCATCGAACCTGGCCTCTACGCGCACCTGCGTCACGACCTCTGGCACGCCTGGCAAGACGTCGTGAACACTGAGTAATTGACCGCCGCGCGTGCGAGCGGTATCGAGGTCGAGCCCATCACGAGCCCATTCGCAAATAGCATCCGCAATGAGTGCCGTTGCTTCAGGTGCATTCAGGCGCAGCCCACGTGCCTGCCGTGACCGGGCCAATTGCGCCTGCGTGAAAAGGAGCAGGCGATCGGCATCACTGGGAGTCATGTATTCATGTGTAGCACGTCAGCTACCGCCCTTAGCCCCATCAGTTAAAAGACACGTGTCCCAGATCGCCAGGTGCCTTCGACGGAGATTGCTGCGATCTCTGATGTGAGCACATCGCGTGGATCCTGGGCAAGTAACACGAGGTCAGCAACAGCGCCGGGGCGAAGAACGCCAGCGTCATCTCGGCCCGATTGAAAGGCCACACCGGTTGTGTAGGCGGCAAGTGCCTCATCAACCGATACACACTCTTCTGGCATCCACGAGGGACCATCAGCGGTCATTTGGCGAGTAACCGCGACCTGAATACCGTCAAGAGGGGCATAGGTGGTGACCGGCCAATCGCTTCCAAAGGAGATTCGAGCTCCAAGCTCAGCCAGGGTCGCTGTTTGAAATTGCCGATTGGTGCGTTCAGGGCCAAGGCGAGGTTCAGTCAATTCACTTTGCCACGAATCAAACTTCGACCAATAGGGCTCAAAGTTGGCAATGATGCCGAGCTCGGCGAAGCGTGGAAGATCTGCCGGATCCACAAGTTGGGTGTGGGCCATGACCCATCGCCGATCACGAGGGACGTTGAATGCAGCTGTGTATTCAATTGCATCCAGTGCCATGCGGACTCCCGCATCACCGATCGCGTGAATATGTGGTGTGAAACCCAGCGCATCTATGGCTGCCACCGCCAGCTTCATTTCCTCTGCATCCCAATTTGGCATGCCTTTGGAGTGCGGGCAGTCACAAAATGGCTCCAACATCGCGCTCGTGCCAGACTCGATAACGCCATCAGCAAAAAACTTGATCGTCTCAGCGCTGAGTTGGCCGCGCCCACGCATCTGCACCGCACTCCGCGCGGCAGTGAAACCCTCTAACTGATCTCGCCAAGAATTGGGATCGGCCCACAACGCAAGGTCGGCTCCAAATTTCAATACACCGGCCTCAAGAGCCATAAGCCAGGTGTCTACGTCAGCCGGCTCTACCCAGGCATCTTGCACCCAGGTGAGGCCCGCGGAGACAAAGGACGACGACGCAAAATCGAGTGCTGCGATTGCCATGTCATCAGGAACCCGCGGGAGTAGCGAATAGATCGGGCGCCAGGCTCCCCATTCACGCAATGTTCCAGTAGGTGCGCCCAACTCATCAAGAACTATCTCGCCATCGTGCGGCTGCGCTACGCCAACCGTGTATCCGGCTCTGCGCAAAGCCTCGGAATTCACCCACACTGTGTGGTAGTCCGTTGCCCGCAGGACCACTGGTCGGTCAGGAACTTCTGCATCGAGCCACTCCGCAAGGAAAACTCCACCCGGAGCGAGAGTGTGATCGAATCCTTCGCCTCTGATCCATTCCAGCTCTGGATGCGTAGTTGCCCACGTACCAACAGATGCAGCGATCTCCTGCGGAGAGCCAAGATCGCGCACCGGAGCGAATTGTTCTTCGAGGCCGCCAAAGATCGAATGCACGTGGCCATCACCGAATGCTGGGCAGAGAAATCCACCTTTGCCGTCAATAACGTGGTCCGCTCGAGCTGCCTTTGCTGAGTTCCCCAAGGCAACGATTCGCTCATCGCGAATCAGGATCGCATCGGAGGTAAACCACTCACCGGAGGGAAGACGGTGGCCAGTCCACACGGTGACATTTTCAATCCTGCTGGTTGACACGATGGCTCCTCGCTGCTGTGGCTAGATGGTGTCGAATGTGGCGGGGGTGATCAACACCCCCGCCACATTCATCAGCACTTCTCTTGATCCTGCTACTTCTTGAATGAGGTGAAAACGGCGTCGTAGAGATCGATCGCCTCCACCGAGCAGCCCGGAACAGGGGCAGCCAGCGCCTTGAACTCCTCCGGAATGATCACCGCATCACTCGCTGAGAGCTCAGGAAGCATGAACTCCCCCGAACCCGTGATGCCGTTGTCATAGCCCACGAAGTTCGTTGCCTCACCGATGTTCTTCGGATCCATCATCCAGTTAATGAAGATCTTCGCGTTGTCCACATTCTGCGCACCGACAGGCACAGCGAAGTTGTCTGACCAGAGGTTCAGACCCTCACTCGGATACACGTACTCCAGATTCGCATTGTCTGCCTGAGCGCGCGTGAATGCACCGTTCCACATCATGTGCACGGTCTGCTCACCCGAGGCCATCCGTCCGATGACTCCATCGGAGTTGATGACAGCTACGTTCGGCTTCCAGTCAAGGAGCAGCTTCTCCACCTTGACATAGTCGTCACGATTCACCGAGCAGGGCTCCGCACCCACTGCGCGAAGTGCAGCATGCACGAGTTCGACCTGATCGTTCAGCGTGCCGATCTTGCCTGCTGCAGGGCTGTCCGCATCGAAGAAGTCGACCCACGAGTCGATCTCCCCGCCGGCCTTTGTGGGGTCGTAGGCGATTCCGGTCGTTCCGTACATGTAGGGAGCTGAGTACTTGCGGCCCGGATCGAAGTACACGTCCATGAACTCCGGCTTGATGAAGGAGCCGTTGGGGAATGCCGCGGGATCCACTTCCTGAAGCAGTCCCAGATCGATCATCTGGGCGACCATGTAGTCGCTGGGTACAACCACGTCGTAGTTGGCTCCGCCTGCCTGCAGCTTCGACAGCATCGTCTCATTGCTGTCGAAGTTGTCAAGATTCACGGTGATCCCCGTCTCCGCCTCAAAACGCTTGAGCAGATCGGGAGATATGTAGTCGGTCCAGTTGTACAGGTTCAACTCACCACCATTGGGGGCGGGGAAATCCGAGGATGCAGCCTCAGACCCATCCCCCTCAGCTGCGGTCTCCTCACTCGGAGCCGCCTCCACTGCAGTCGTCTCCTCTGCCGCTCCGTTGTCCACGGTGGTCTCGCCACCGCAGGCGGAGAGCGTCAGTACGCCTGCCAGCCCGATCGCTACCAGTCCGCCCAGCGATCGGCGGGTCTTCAACTTCACCATCATTTTCTACCTCTTTCTCCTTGTGATCACATAGGAAATGAAAACAATCAGGATGCTGGCGAGCAGCAGCAGGCTGGATAGCGCATTCACACCAGGGGTGATCGCATTCCGGATCATGCCGAAGATGTACACGGGCAATGTCGTGCCACCTGGACCGGCGAGGAAGTACGAGACGATGAAGTCGTCAAGACTGATGATGAAGGCGAGAAGGGCACCCGCCACGATCCCAGGGGCGAGCAGTGGAAGTGTTATTCGACGGAAGATCCGCCACTCATTCGCGCCGAGATCGGCCGCCGCCTCGTACACCGACAGATCCACGGATCGAAGGCGTGCTCGGATCGGAAGCAATGCGAAGGGAATACAAAAGGCCGTATGGGCCAGCGTTATCGCACCAATGCCGAGGGGCATCTGAATCTGTACGAAGAAGGCGAGGGTCCCGATGGCGAAAACGATCTCGGGAATGATCAGGGGCGCGCCGATCAGTGCCCAGGCGAAGGTACTGCCCGATCTGGCCATGCGAAGAAGTCCGATCGCGAGGCCCAGTGCCAAGATCACCGAGAGAGCCGTGGCGACAGAGGCGACCTTGAGGGAATTCATCAGTGCGCGCTGAATGTCGTTGTTGGTCAGGACATCTGCGTACCACTCAAGGCTGAAGCCCTTCCAGACAGTGACGACGCGATTCGAGTTGAAGGAATAGGCGACGACGAAGAGGAGTGGAATGTAGAGGAAGGCGAAAACTGCTGCCGAGACAAGGCCGAACGTGGGAAAGTCCTTCAGCGCCTCGCCCGTCCCTCGTGGACGGCGGCGGAGTGTCATATTCATAGCAGCACCTCCCACGAGGAGCGACCCGATGTTCGGCTCATGCGACGTGCCAAGACCGCGAAAACGAGCAGAACAAGAAGAGTGATCACGAGCACCATCACCGAAAGGGCTGCACCGAAGGGCCAGTTGCGAGATGCACCGAACTGCGCGGCAATAACGTTGGCGATCATGGAGGTCTTGCCTCCGCCGAGAAGCTCAGGAGCGAGGAAAGAGCCGAGTGCCGGGATGAACACGAGCACCAGCCCGGCGATGATCCCCGGGCGAATGGCGGGAAGGACGATACGGCGCAGCACGGTCCACTTGGCGGCGCCCAGATCGTAAGCGGCCTCGGCCAGCCGGAAGTCGAACCGCTCAGCGCTGGCATAGATCGGCAGGATCATGAAGGGTAGGAAGGCGTACACAAGTCCCACCACCGTCGCGAACGGCGTATAGAGCATGGGAATAGGCATGCTGATGGCGCCGATGGCGCCGAGGAATCCATTGATCGGCCCGTTGTCGTTCAAGATGATGATGAAGGCGTAAGTGCGGATGAGTAGCGAGGTCCAGAACGGAATGGTGACGAGAAAGATCAGCGTGGTTCGTCGATCAGCCGGGCGCGTAGCGATCCACATGGCAATAGGGATGGAGAGCAGCAGGCACACGCCGGCTGTGATGAGCGCATAGAGGAACGAGTTCCCAAAGATCTGCAGATAGGTCGGATCGAAAGAGCGCTCGCCCGACAGCGACTCGGAGTAGAAGAGCTCCACATAGGGAGCGATGGAGAACTCCCACTTCACTCCCACGCCCAGTTTGGCCCTACTCAGGAACGAGTAGATGACGATCACCACGAGCGGGGCCAGCACCAGTGCGATCAAGTAGAAGAGGCCGGGTGCCCCCGCCCACCAGGAGCCTTGCCCCGCCGCACCGCGCTTCTTCGTGATCATCTTCGTGATCAGGCTTCGACTACCCGCACAGAGCCGGCACGAAAACCGACCTGAACTCTGTCGCCTATGGCGGGCATCCAGCCGGACTCCGCAACCATGGAGGACTGTCGGGCCGACACCGTGCTGCCCTGGACCTCCACCTCGACATGCAGGAGGCCACCCACGAACAGGACCTCGATCACGGTTCCATTGCCCGATTCTGCCTGCTCGATGATTACGTTCTCTGGACGAACGGCGACAAATTCACCGGCGGATTCGGACCCAACGATGAGGCTGCGGTGAAGGTCGTCAAAACCGGGGATGGAGATGGAGTCACCGCTCCACTGCGCGGGCAGCACGTTCGCCTCACCGATGAAGTCTGCGACGAATCGTGTGCGCGGGGCCAGATACACATCCCGCGGCGCACCAATCTGCACGATCTCACCCGAGTCGAATACTGCAACCTGATCGCCCATCGCCATCGCCTCCTCCTGATCATGTGTGACCAGGATGAAGGTGATCGACGTCTCCCGTTGGAGTCGCTTCAATTCGAGCTGCATACCTCGTCGCAGCTTCAGATCGAGCGCGGAAAGCGGCTCATCCAGAAGTAGCACTTCGGGCTGTTTGGCCAGCGCGCGGGCAAGTGCAACCCGCTGCTGCTGCCCACCGGAGAGTTGGGAGGGTTTGCGTCCGCCGAGCCCGTCCAGCCGCACCATCTGAAGGGCCTCATTCACCTTGTCGATGGTGTCCTTGCGTGAGATGCCATCCATTTCCAGCCCGAATGCGATGTTTCGCTCGACCGTCATGTGCGGGAAGAGGGCATAAGACTGGAACACGGTGTTGACCCTGCGCTTCCACACCGGAACCTGATCGATGCGTTCCCCATGCAGCATGATCTCCCCCGAATCGGGGGTCTCCAGGCCCGCGACGCAGCGCAAAAGAGTGGTCTTTCCGCATCCGGATGGGCCGAGCAGAACGGTGAAGGAGCCATCCTCCACGTCCAGGTCCACGTCTTTGAGTGCGTGCACCTCGCCGCCCTCGGGTGTCGCGAAGGACTTGGTGACACCACGTACGGTCAGTGCCGCTCCCATCCCACCTCCCATTGACGAAACAGCAGTTGACTCACTACTGGATCACGGGCAGACTAACGCAGTTAGGAAGATAGGGGACCCCATTTCACCAAATCGACAGGTCGAGGTGAGCAACAACGCCAAGCGCGCCGGTCTGACCCCGACCCTCATCGCCGACGCCGCGCTAGCGTTGCTCGATGAGGGCTCCGATCGATCCGCGCTCACCATGCGCTCCCTGGGTTCGCGTTTGGGAGTGCAAGCCCCCTCGCTGTATGCCCACATCTCAGGCATCGACGAGGTGATCGACCTGGTTCACGCACGCATCAACGACGACATTGACATCAGCATCCTGACCGGGTCTCACGACTCCCGTGATCTCCGCGCGTTCGCGCATGCCTACCGTGATGCATATCGTGCACATCCCGTGGCCGCCACGATCATCGTCTCCCGCACCATCCCTCAGGATCACGCGCTTCGCATCTATGAGGAGATCGCTCGATTCCTCACTGACTACGGACTTCCACCCGTGGTCATCATGCCGGTGATGGCACTCTTCGACAGTCTCATTCTGGGCTCCGCTGTGGAGCCCTTCGCCGAGGGATTCGACACGCGTAACACAGCCCAATTCGGAGCACATCCCGCACTGGCCGCCGCGCTGAAGGCCTCCGACCACAGACACATCGACGACTTCGGTTTCGACCTTGGACTCGATGCATTCTTCGCCCTGCTCAACTCGCTAGCAACGCGGTAACGATTTCTTTCCTTAGATCTGGGCGGCTGCGCGCGCGGCTGCAATCGCATCAGACTGCCACGGTGATAGGACCTGCTCTGGCATCGTGTCGTATCCCGTGTATACCTCATGAATCACATCGACAGGGACCCCAGACATCTCGCTCAGCACAGAGACTCCACACAACGGCACATAGGTAGGTGAATAACCACCCTCGTGCGTCATCATGATGCGTCCGCCGCACACTTCTTCGGCCACGTCCATCAAGAGCCGCGTCATAGCTCGGTAACCCGAGGCCGTCACGGACATTCGGCCCAGTGGGTCATACGCGCTGGCGTCGAAACCTGAAGGAACAACGATCACATCAGGTGCGAACCTGCGGATTGCTGGAATGACTACTTCATGTATGGCGTGCAGGTAACCGCCGTTGCCCGTTCCAGCCGGTAACGGAACATTGATAGCGAAGCCCTCACCTGCACCCTCGCCTCGCTCGGTGATCCGACCGCTATCACGTGGGAAGAGATCGTCTTGATGCAATGAGATGGTGAGCACACTGGGGTCGTCGTAGAAAACCGCTTGAGTGCCATTTCCGTGGTGCACATCCCAGTCAACGGTGACAACCCGTAGGTCAGGATTTGCTGCTTGTGCATGCTTGATCGCGATACTCGCATTCGCAAAGATGCAAAAACCCATTCCGGTTTCGGGCCTGGCGTGATGACCGGGCGGCCGCACGAGCGCATACGAGTTAGTGACAGTTCCGTCGAGGACTGCGTTGAGCGCAGCAATGGAACCACCGGCGGCAAGGGCGGCGATCTCAAAACCCTGGAAACCAAAAGGCGAAGTTCCATCGCCCGCATCGCCACCCTTTGGCAGTGCGCTTTCAGACTTGATCCGCGCCAGGTGCTCTGGCGTGTGTGCACGAAGAATGTCTTCGTCCGTTGCCGGAACAGCATCGATGCGCACGAGGTGCTTCGCGAGCCCGGAGGTTTCGACCAAAGAATGAAAGCGCTGCTTGGATTCTGGTGATTCGAAATGTTGGTAGGGCTGAGAAATCAGGCTCGGCGGGAGCAGCCCCGCATAGGAGCCGGTGTGATGCCAGCCATACAACTCATTCCACACATACCCGGTAGTCACGAATTTCTCCCTACGTCCATGACTTCTCTTCTTGGTCCCATGCGCCACCAGGTAATGCGCCGGGCTTGATGAATGCATCAAGCACGTTCGCCATGATCTGCGACACATTGTTCTCAAAATCAAAACTGGGTAGCGCACTCATCCAAGCAATGGAACCCGTGGAGAAGACCGCACCATTGTTTGCCGTGGTGAAGTACGTCATGTCTGCTCTAACCGTTTCACTTTGCGTGCCGAGCGTGCCCGGATGGTTGAACAGAATATCTTCGTGAACGCTGGCATAGTTATCCGACCAACTCGTGGACGAGGCCAACAGCTTGGTATGCGGCGGGGTGCCGAGTTCAAGGTCGTAACGCTCGGTTTCAAGTCCAGCGGCACCACCTAGGGCAAGACCAAAGTCACCGAAGACTTCGCCTTCCACACCATCAAAGATCCACGACACCGAACGGTGGTAACTATCAGGCATCCGCTGATAGGGGTGGCATTCATCAAAGCCTTGAGTGGTGAATCCGACCCCGGTGAGCTTCTGTGGTGGTCGCGCACGGTTGCGCCAAATTCCGCCACGCTCAGCCGACGTTGCGTGGTAGTACTCACCAGGCTCCGCCTGCCATGCGCGCATGCCAGCCTCACCCTTGCGCACCTCCATGATTTCCGGCTCGCCGTCGCGATAGGAAATCACCCAGTAAAAGCCATTTCCGCCGAGGTACATCAAGCGGCCGCCATCAGCCACGTAGTCCTCTAAATCGTTCAAGCCCTGCTCATGCCAGTACTCAGGGTGCGACCCGGTGAGCACCACTGAGTACTGCTTCAGGAGATCAACCCCATCCCGAGTCAGATCGTGATCGGTGGCAACGTCGTAGGCGTATCCCTTTGCCTCAAGCCAACCGATCGTCGAAAGATCGCGCGGGAACTGCCACACGGTGCCGATTGCGGACGAGCGCCACTTGGGACGCATGTTCAGAATGGGCCGTTTCCAGGATGTGTAACACACACCCGCACCATCATTGTGGTGGTCATATGTGGACCGACCAAACCGAGGATCTTGGTAATAATCGGCTTCGGCTTCAGAGAGCACTGCTGGATGAGACATGATCGCCTGGCCCACTGGAACGTGGTGCACGATCATTTCATTGGCGTACGCGAGATATGAATTCGTGGGCATCAGGTAAAGAATCGGTGCAGTTGCCTTCAGTGGACGCACAAAGAATGGAATGTGATCCTCGACAGCGCCAATTGTTACCCGGGCCGCGTAGGCACCGCTTCTGGTTCCTTCAGGAACTTTCCAGGTACATGTGGTGTCCCATCCGCAATCCATCACCGCATCGTCATGAAATTCAATGCCGCCATATTCCGAGGGGGCCACCCGCCAGTCATCGTGCTTGCCAGACCAGTTGTAACCGGTCATCGCACGGACCGGACGCTCAAGTCCCTTCGCATGCAGTGCGTTCGGGCTGACGTCAACAATCACATCGCCAATGCCATCCTCGCCGTAGCCCGCCGAGGTATCCCATTGCGCCACATGAGCTGCCCCGGTGTAGGTGCCATCCTTCAGTGCCTTCAAGTCAGCTACTGAAAGAGCGGCACCGATTACACCGCTGCGATCGATTTTTCCGTTGTACAGAAAGTCCTTATATTCACCCCGGATACTCGCTGAGTTGTGGGCTGCTGCCCACATAAACGGCGAGGCGGGTAGTGCGGCTTTGACCCGAAGCTTTTGCTCCACCGCTGCATGGTGATCGAAGGGTGCTACCCGGCCGAGTCGACCGTTGTACGGAGACACCACAGCTTCTTGGAACATTGCCGCCTGCCCTGACTTCGGGTCGAAGGAAGCCGCAACGAAATACCACGTGTGATGCATGAGAGGGATCGGCGAAGTGATTTCGTCGGTGTCTTCACCGTCACCCACCAAAAAAGCTAGATGCCCATCCGGGTTGATACAGAGTGCATATCCGGCGGTCTCGTCGAGCGCGAAGCGACCCAAGATCACCTGTCGACCCTTGCCGGGAGTCGTGGGGAAAATGTACGAGTAGATCGTGATCGGGCCGGTAATGCCGAGTTTGTTGTCAGGGTCGTCGACGACCGCAGCATTACCCACGTCAACAAACTGCTTGGTGACAGCATGCTCACCCGAAAGTACAGTCGGAACGACTTCCTCGATGAAACCCGGCCCTTCAGGGTGCTCGTCACCGTGAATCAACCGCACGATCTCCACCTGCGCTGAAGACGCATTGTCAACACTCACCTGGAAAGAGACTTCCTCGCCAGGAGCCACGCTCACCTTGTCGGTGTAGCCCGTGATCGAAATCGTTGCCATATCTGCCTCCAGTTTCTCAGGATGCTCGTAAATCATTTACTCGCCGAAGGAAGACTGCGTGGTACGCCTCTTCCAGCGAGGGATAGGTCTTGTCGTCAACAATGCGCGGTGGGACACCGGGCAGCCCGCTGAGAGCAACCACCCGGTACGACGCGAAAGGTTCCACGCAGTACACCGCGTACTTATCAGGAATCGGAGCTTTGCGGAAGTAATTGAGCATTCGCTCGAGATGGTCGGAATGCTGTCCCATCGGCTTGAGCTCATGTTCTTTGATGATGTCGGGATCGATCCACGATTTCAAGCGATCACGAAGTGTTCGCTCGAACACGCGCCCAACGATCAGGCTCTTGTCGTGAATGTCAGGGGCTTGCTGAGGCAGGTACTCCGCATAACGGCCAGTGATCGCTGCCCGGTGCAATGCCTGCCGACGCTCCCGGATCTCCTGGATCTGCGCTTTGAGTCCGAAGATGCCATTGCGGGTATACAAAACTGACAAAAGAGCCAATACACCAACGAGAACAACCCGCCAGGGACCCCAGTCGGTAAACCACTGGGTAATTCCGACGACGATGACCGTTCCGATCAATGCACCCTCTGCCTTGCCCAAGCCACCGATCACAATCATGGCAAGCATGAGAAGCAGCAGTTCCAAACTGAAGATCTGCAGCGAGGTGCCACCGATATAGGTCGCATAAAAGGCACCCATGAAACCGAGGGCAGCCGAGGCGATGATGAAGACGTGGGTGCGCGCCTTCTGAAAGTCGACACCGATAGCCGACGCGAATGATTCGTCTTCCTTGGAAGTTGCTGCCGTTTTGAGCATGAGTCCGATGCGCCCACCATTCACCCAGCGGAACACAATGAGGATCACGAGCAAGGCAATGAAAGCTGTGAGATACAGCAGGGACTGGCCGGCACGAGTAGTCAGTAGATCCGAAGGCACGATCTGAGCCACCCCGAAAAGTGCACCATTGAACTTTCCACCAAGTGCATCAGATTGAGTGACGAAATTACGCATGAACTCGGAGAGCCCGAGCGTGAGAAGTGCGTAGTACAGGCCATCGAGTCTGCGAGCCGGGAGCGAAATTATCCAACCCATGAGTGCACCAAAACCAGCACCCGCAACAAGCATCAATGGCCAAGGCAACCCGTACGTGATGCTCAGATACGCCGATCCATACGCTCCGACGCCCACCGTGGCGAGTGTCGCAAAGGACTGCAAGCCGGCCGTGCCAATGATCAGAGTCCACATGACATTGATGGCGGCGTAAATACAGATGATTCCGAACAGGGAGAGGAAACGCTGATTGCCTACCCCGAGCGGAAGAACAAGAAGGATGGTGAGTGCCGCGATCCAGAAAAGCGGCTTCTTGTCAGTGAGCACCAATTCCCGGCGCAACGTTTTCGGATTGAACTGGCCTTGCAGCTTCAGCACCGAACGCTTGGTTCCGAAATAGCGACGACGCTTGAAAACACGATCGGTGTTGACTGGCCACTTAGGGCGCCATGAACGTCGGCCCACTAATGGGGTGGATTTACTCACGGACATCCTCCAACAAGCCACCCAAACCGCGGGGCCGGAAAATCAGAATCAGGACGACGATGCCAAACAGCACGAACGGCACCAACGACTGTTGCAGGTAGCGAGCGGTGACAGCTTCGGCTAACCCCACCAACCCTGCGGCAATGACCGTCCCGGGAATTGATCCAAGACCACCCGCGAGAGAAATGATCAACCCCACAGTAAGCGGCTGCACCCCGGATGTTGGACTGACAAAAAAGATCTGTGCAAGCAACACGGAGGAGAGCCCAGTCAGCGCGCCGCTGATGGCGAGTACTCGCATGCCCGTGGTTCGCACTGAAACACCTACAACTGCAGCGCCGAGCGGGTTCATCATCATCGCGCGCATCTGCAATCCGCGGCGACTACTGCGCATCCACAGGATCACAAGGCCCAACATCACGGACGCCACAATGATCGTGCCCAGTTGCCCGTAAGAGATACCCGCGTTGCCAAACTCGATTCGGCCCTCACCAAACACCGGTGGCAACGGCTTGTTTTGGGGTCCAAAGAAAATCAACCACACCTGGGTCCCGATCAGGCTGATGGCGAGCGTCGCGATCAAACTGCGGGTACGGAAGTTATCGCGATCTTGCAGCGGAAGAAACGCAATAGACCCCACCGCAAGACCAGCAACCGCGGATCCAAGCATTCCAAATGTCAAGACGCCTACGGACAATAACGGACCAGAGATACCCGCAGATATCGCGAATTCAGCAAAGACCCACGCTGCGTAGCCGCCTGCAGTGAAAATGAAACCTTGAGCAAGGTTGAGCATTCCGATGCTGGCCCATGTGAAAGAAATACCGATCGCAACGAGTCCGTACATTGACGCGAGAACTGCGGCACTGATGACTACTTCGATCACAGGGACACCGCCGCTGATGGCGGGATGTCGCCGAGCGCTTCGCCCACATCGAGTTTGAGTTCACCCGCGTGCATACCAAGCACACGTTCCACTCTGCCTTCTAGGAGTGGCAAGTTTTGCTCAGCGATGATCATCGCGCCCTCGCCAATGTCGATTTCGCACAGAGCCGCAACAAGTCCGATAGAGATCTTGGGCGCCAGACCAAGGGAAGGCTCATCCACCAGATACAACGTCGCGTCCGACATCAAGGCCCGGCCCACCGATACCATCCGTCGCTCTCCTCCGGAGAGAGTGCCAGCTGTTTGTCCGAGCAATTTGGTGAGTGGTGGGAAAACCTCAAGGACGCTGTCGCGACGACGCTTGCGTGATCGCCACGTGACTCCTGAATAGGCCCCGGAATCAAGATTCTCGCGAACGCTGAGACCGGGAAAAATTGCATCCCCTTGCGGAGCAAGTGCGATGCCGCGTCGAACAATGGAAGGGGTCTTTCGACCCACCCCGTGAGTTCTCCGACCGCCTATCTCTTCGCCCTTGAAGAGAATCGAACCGTCTTGCCAGCCGGTCAAACCAACGATTGTGCTCAACAGCGTTGTTTTGCCGTGGCCATTGAGACCAACCAAACCAACTCGTTCACCAGGATTGATCGTCAGATTCAGATCGTGCAGTACTCGTACCGGTCCATAGCCAGACGAGAGGCCTTGAATTTCAAGAATGGGGGTAGTCACGCCACCACCTCGGTCTCTTCAAGACCTAATACATCACCGGTGAGTGGAACATCAAAGTACGCGGCGCGAACGGCTGGCTCAGTAAAGACAGATTCAGGATGTCCTTCCGCAATAATCTGGCCGACATCGAGAACGAGCACGCGTGATGCAACCATCGCAAGCAGTTCGAGACGATGTTCGATGAGGAGCACTGCCACGCCGTACTCCTGAGAAAGTTTGCGGACGATCAGATCAATTTCATCGATTTCTGAGCCAGTCAATCCAGAGGCTGGTTCGTCTAACAAAATGATTTTGGGCTGCCTCAGCAGCAGGCACGCGAGCATGAGTTTGCGGCGCTCAAGAGTCTCAAGGGCACCGGTGGGTGCGTCCAATGGCGCGCGCATGCGAACAAACTCATAGGCCCATTCGAGTCTCAGACGTGACGGATATGGCCTGTAAGCCTTGCGAGCGGCCTTCAATGTTTCAGCAACCGTGAGAGCTGCCGGAACAATCGGCCTTTGGTAACTGCGAGCTAAACCACGCTCTACTCGAAGCCGCATCGGCAGCTTCGCGACCGACTCACCGGCAAAGACAACGTCGCCACCGTGGCGAAGCTGTCTGCCCGAAAGAACTTCGAAAAGGCTGGTCTTGCCGGCCCCATTGGGGCCGGCAAGACCGACAACCTCGCCCTGTTCCACCTCGAGGTTTACACCCTCGAGGATGCGGCGACCACCTAGTTCAAGTGTGATCTGCGAACAGGACAGTAATGCCATTTATGCAACCACTACATCCACGGAGCCAAGGTGAATTCAGCTTCGTTGTCTCCAACAGGTGCGATGACCGTGTGACGGCCGTCCTGTACCTGGTAGAAGTAGTGAGTAACACCCTTTGCTGAATCAGCGATTTCTGTTGGGTAGAGCGGTGTCACACCGTTGGTGAAGTCAAGGTGACCAGTGACACCATCCGTCGGGTTCGCTGCAATGAACGCATTCACTGCGGCAAAGTCAGACGGATCCGTGTTTGTCCATGCGTTTGCAAGGACATTCACCATGTCGTAGCACCATGCGGGGTAGACCATGCCCATCGTGACGTCGTCGACGCCATTGGCGGCCTGGTACGCGGCGCGGAACGCCTTATCTTCTTCGCTGGTGTTGCCAGTGCCGATGACTGTTCCCCATACGTAACCCTCAGCCGAATCCCCTGCGATATCCAGGTACTCGGGCTGTGAAGGTCCGTACTGGAGGTAGACGAGTGAGCCTTCAACCGGATTCGCTGCGAACTGCTGTGAGAAGGATGCAAGCTCTGCACCGATCCAGTGGTCGACCATGATCGAACCGGCATCATTGGCCTGCAACTTCTGCAGGACTGGCGCCCAGTCCTTGGTTCCTGCGGTGATGTCGATGATCTCACCGAGTTCCCACTTGCCGCCCGATGCCTCGATGGCCTCGACGGTGGCTGCTGCAATGTTCTGGTTGTATGCAGTGTCACCACGAACAATGTCGATCTTGTTGTTCTTGGGAGTCCACTGGCCGGAGTCAGCAAGCTCGCTCAGGAACGTCACGTAACCCGATCCGTAGTAGGTCTCGGGCGGATCGACAAAGTAGTTGCCGTACTTGACCGGGTCCGAGGCCCGAATGACCTGAGCATCGATATTGGTATCACCGCTCATGTAGGGAGCGCCGTATGCCGCTGCCGCCTCGAGGGCCGGCGGCGGGATGATCACGAATGGGCTGACCAGGGCCTGCACACCGTCGCCGGTGAGCTTCTGGAAGCCTGCTGTGATGCCTTCAGGGCTGAGGATGTCAATGTCGGTGACATTGAGCTCAATCGGACGACCGCCGACGCCACCAGCTTCATTGATCTGACTCTGGGCGAGGGTCGCTCCGTTGAGGCAGTCGGCATGGTCGGCGATGCCGGCCGGGCCTGACTGAGCAATGGGCATTCCGATGACGATGGGCTCACCGGTAGCGGCTTCGCCGCCCTCGGCCGGAGCTTCTTCGGCTGCAGTTTCAGCTGCAGTTTCGGCTGCAGTTTCGGCTGCTGTATCGGTGGCAGCCTCTTCATCTCCCCCGCCGCAAGCGGACAGGATCAAGGATGCAGCAGCGAGCGTGCTCGCCACCGCCAGTACACGTGATCGTTTCATGTGGCCTCCATGGCTTGGTCAGGGCGCAACGGAGCGCCCAACGAGCACACCCCATCAATGCAAGGCCGAATAAGCAATACGTATATCTACCGATCTTCTCGACAAAACGGGTCAAATGCTTCGGATTGGTATCTGTTCGGTTACGAACGATCTCCGTTGGGCTGTTTGGTAGAAATTGGGATCGCCTTAATGGCACCATTTCTGCATGGCAGCCACCGAACTCCAGACAGCCATGGAAACCGTCGGCACCGTGGCGGCCATAGCCTCTGACTCTGCCGGGGTTCAGGAGCGCGCCGAGGCGGTTCTTGCCGAGTTGGGCAGGTTATTGCCGATAGATGCCGCGGAAATGTGCGTACTCAACCCCTTGACTGGTGATTCTGAGGTCTTGGCCACCCACGGGTATACCGATTCAGTCCTCGAAAACCTGCATAGTGATGATTTTCACGAACTTATGCGTTTCCTGGATCTCCCCGATACCGGGCGCCCCGTGCGGATGAAGGATCTTCCCGGTGACCCGCTTGATAACTGGGCGGTATCTGACGTACTCATCCCGGCTGGGTTCAGTGAGGGCATGACCATGTGCTTGCGCACCTCGGATGGGCGCTTCACCGGAGTACTCAATCTCTCCACCACCCACAAAGCTCATCCCTCAGATATCGCTCGAGACGCCATCGCCCATTTGTGCACTGCGCTGGGCAATTTGGTGGATCCCGTTCAGTCAGGTCGCTGGGTGAGCATGCTGCTCGGCTCTGGAGCAATCGCGGTGGGTCTGGATCAGGCAGGACTCACCGTGGCTCTTCCAGGGGCTGCACAACATGCCCTACTGAAGGATGGCACTGAACTCATGGAGGTGGCTCGGCGATCCATTCACATGAATTCGTGGTCATCGTTTGTCTGGCCCGATGAGAACAACTACTTCCGAGTGCGAGTTGTTCCCTGCAAGGGCGAACAAGACATCAGCACCCTGGTCAGCCTTGATTCCATTGACCTCGGCCCGCTGAG
>CAIXFB010000009.1 GCA_903918595.1 uncultured Actinomycetes bacterium | reverse complement strand
GGTTTGATCTGGGTTTTCGGGTAGAGCCGGGTGAGCCGCATGCCCGCTGACTCGGCCAGTTCCACCGGGCCCAACCGGATTCCGGTCCCCTGCAGCACGATTTCGCTGAGACCTGCAGATCTGGCATGAACGCGTAACCGAGCAACCGCGATCAGGGTCATCACCGGCTCGGGCAGAGCGCCGTATCGGTCTACGAGCTCGGCTACCACTTCATCCACATCGGCATCACCAGCTGCATCTGCCAGCCGCTTGTACGCCTCAAGGCGCAAACGTTCCTGCGGGACGAACTCCTCGGGGATATGCGCGGTGATCGGCAGTTCAACTCGAACCTCCGCCACCTCTTGCACGCTCTCACCCTTGTGTTCAGCAAGAGCCTCGCCGACCAGCCTGATGTACAGGTCGAAGCCAACGTCGGCAATGTGCCCACTTTGCTCACCGCCAAGCATGTTGCCGGCTCCACGAATTTCTAGGTCCTTCAGCGCGATCTGCATACCCGACCCCAGGTCGGTTCGTTGTGCGATTGTGGCGAGCCGCTCATGGGCGGTCTCTGTCAAAGGCTTGCTGGGGTCGTAGAGAAAATAGGCGTAGGCCCGTTCACGTCCGCGACCAACTCGGCCACGCAATTGGTGCAACTGCGATAGTCCAAATGTGTCTGCGCGATCCACGATGAGGGTGTTTGCATTGGCAATATCGATTCCTGATTCCACAATCGTGGTGCAGACCAACACGTCAATCTCTTTGTCCCAGAAATTCACGATGATCTCTTCAAGTGCATGCTCGTTCATTTGACCGTGCGCCACCGCGACGCGCGCTTCAGGAATCAGATCGCGAATCTTCGCGGCGACTCGGTCAATTGACTCAACCCGGTTGTGTACAAAGAAGACTTGACCATCGCGCAAAATCTCACGACGAATCGCCGCGGTGACCTGCCGTTCGTCATAGGGACCAACAAACGTGAGCACCGGATGGCGTTCCTCCGGCGGAGTCTGGATAACAGACATTTCGCGAATCCCGGTCACTGCCATCTCCAAGGTGCGCGGGATCGGAGTGGCAGACATTGCGAGCACATCCACATTTGTACGTAGGGCCTTGAGATGCTCTTTGTGCTCAACCCCGAAGCGTTGCTCTTCATCCACAATGACCAAACCAAGATCCTTGAACCTGATGTTGGGTGTGAGGAGGCGATGCGTTCCGATCACGACGTCGACACCTCCCCCGGCCAAGCCTTCGAGCGTTTTCTTCACTTCTTTTTCGGTACTGAATCGCGAAAGCCCCGCGATCGTGACTGGGAAAGCACCAAGCCGTTCAGCGAATGTGGACAGATGCTGTTGCACTAAGAGAGTGGTGGGCACGAGCACGGCAACCTGCTTACCGTCTTGCACCGCTTTGAAAGCTGCACGCACTGCGATTTCAGTCTTGCCGTAGCCGACGTCACCACAGATGAGCCGGTCCATCGGGATTTGCCGCTCCATGTCGGCTTTGACCTCGTCGATGCACGAGAGCTGATCAGGGGTTTCCACATAAGGAAAAGCATCTTCGAGTTCGGCTTGCCACGGAGTGTCTGGTCCGAAGGCGTATCCCTTGGTCGCTTGCCGGGCGGCGTAGAGCCGGATCAGTTCACCAGCGATCTGCTTCACGGCTTTGCGGGCCCGGCCTTTTGCCTTCGTCCAATCGGCTCCACCTAACCGATGCACTGATGGCGCCTCACCACCCACATACCTGGTGATCAGGTCGAGTTGATCCATCGGAACGAAGAGGCGGTCGGCTGGCTGGCCGCGCTTGCTCGGTGCGT
Source organism: uncultured Actinomycetes bacterium (assembly GCA_903918595.1). Classification (GTDB taxonomy): domain Bacteria; phylum Actinomycetota; class Actinomycetes; order S36-B12; family S36-B12; genus CAIXFB01. The sequence goes on along the minus strand of CAIXFB010000009.1, from coordinate 3,168 downwards.
ACTCGATCAACAGGTACTCACGGTCGGAGCCGGCCACACTGCGCCGGATCATCTCGAGATAACGGCCCACCCCGTGTTGTTCGTGCACAACGTAATCACCGGATGCAAGGGATAGCGGATCGATCGTGCGGCGGCGGCGGCTCGGCAGCCTGCGCATGTCACGGGTGGAGGAGCGTTGGCCGGAGATATCGGTTTCAGTCAGCACGAGTAAGCCTGCCGCCGGGATAGTAAAACCGTGTTCAAGCCGACTCGTGCCAATCGTCACTACGCGAGGCTGAAGTGCACCAACGCTTTCACCATTGCTGGTCGCAATTTCAGCCGAGGTGAGTTCTTCGCTGAGTCGTTGCGCTGAACCATGACCTTCAGCGAGCAGCAGCACACTCGTGCCGCTGTTGACCTCGCGGCGCAGGTCTTCAATGGCCCGGTGCGCGTCGCCGCGGTAGGCCTCGATCGGGGTCGCACCAAGATCAATGTCTGCATCATCCATCGCGAATGGGGAAATTTCCCACCAGGTACCTGCAGCAGTTACCACACCTTCGTGAAACTCCTCGAGTGATTGGTAGCTCGCCGCCGCTAGGTCGATGGGCGCTTCGCTTCCTATCGCGGCGGTGTGCCAACTCGCAGTAAGGAACTCCTCTGCGGTGCGCACCACATCTGAGGCACGCGTGCGAACTCGCTCGGGCTCGTGAATGACCACTTGAGTTCCTTGCGGCATCAGCTCGCGCAGAGTGCGCATTCCTGATGCAAGCACCGGTGCCAGCGACTCCATTCCTTCAGAGGTGATGCCCTGAGCGATTGCGTCACACATATCGCGCAGTACTGGTTGCTGTTCAGCGAGCAACGCCGCGCGTTCGCGAACCTCTGGAGTAAGGATCAGTTCACGAACTGGTGGTGCAAACAAACCATCAGGTGCGGAGTCAAGTGAGCGCTGGTCACTCACCGCGAAGTGCCTGATCTCCTCAACCGAGTCGCCCCAAAATTCCAGGCGCAGCGCGTGTTCTTCGGTGGGTGGGAACACATCAAGGATTCCGCCACGAACAGCCACTTGACCGCGTCGTTCCACCAAGTCAACGCGGTCATAGCCGAGCAATACCAACCGCTCAACCGTGCGATTTAAATCCGCCGTATCGCCAGCATTGATTCGGCAGGGTGCATGCTCGGGCAGGTCACTGGCAAAAGGTTGGAGTGCGGCGCGCACCGAGGTCACCACGATTCGCACAGATGTCTGCAGCGGATCGCCCTCAACCGGATGGGCCAATCGGCGCAGGATGGCAGTGCGCTGGCCGACTGTGTCAGTCGAGGGAGAAAGCCGTTCGTGCGGCAACGTCTCCCACGAGGGAAACACCACGATCGATTCTTCGGGCAGCAATTCGCTGAGAACTCGCGACACATCTTCAGCCTCCCGGCCTGTCGCGGTCACGATGAGAAGTGCGGAACTTCCTTGGGCGTGCTGAGCAATCAACGCATCGACAAACGGGAATGCGGGGGCCGGCGCAACCACGCTGATTCGGTCTCCTGGTGCATTGGTCAGCGCTGCAAGCCGTTGAACCGGCGGGTAGTTCGCAAGTAGGTCGAGCACGCTTGTCACGATCACAACGAAGCAGCCTCCGACAATGCTTCAAGCAGCGCCGCGTGCAGGGCGGGATGTGCCACAACTAAATCGGTCACATAGGGCGGCATGTGGTTGAAGGTGACCGCGGAGCCATCAACATGGGAAGCGATCAGTCCGTAGTGATACGCAACGCCATACGGTGCGGCCACATCCCACTCGTAAAAGCCGGTGTCGTGGACATACGCCTCAGCGCGACCGCACAGGATCTCGTTCACTTTGGCACCGACTGAGCCAACGTCGACGATCTCGACACCATGCGAATTCACGCCTGCCTCTGCAAGGGTGCGCGCCAGAATGTCAACGGTGGTGGCCAGCGTGGCGGGTGGGCGACTCCTCGACGCAACAATGCGAATCGGCCGATCGGTGGGCAGTGCCGGCGGCTCCCCCACGGAATCCAGCACACTCCGGGAGGTTTCCTGCGCAGGCAGATCGACGGTGCACGCACTCAGGGTTTCCATTGCGGGCTGCCATAACGCGATGTGCACAGCAAAATCTTGCCGATCCTGACCGTATTCCCAGGTTCCATCGAGCGGATCGACGATCCACACCCGATCAGCCGACAGTCGATCGGCGTTGTCTTTGCCCTCTTCGCTCAGGATCGCATCGAGCGGGCGCGCGGCCGAGAGCGCGTCGCTGATCATCACATGCGCGGCAGCATCTGCTTGGTCGCGCAGCTTGGTGGCTGTTTCTTTGTCGGTAATCGAACCGTGCTCAGCGATGAAGTCCCGACGGAGTGCCAGGAGTAGCTGACCCGCATCTCGGGCAACATCGCGAGAGAGTTCAGCATCACTGCGGACGTCACTGCGGACATCACTGCGAGAGTCGGTCATTGGGCTTCTCCACTCGAGTCGGGCGCTGCATTAAAACGATTTTGGGCCGTTTCCAGACCGTCTTCGATCACACACTCCACCGCGCGAGCGCACCGATCAAGGAATCCGGGCAGTTCTGTGCGCTCGGATCCAGAGAAGACCTGCAGCACATAATCTGCCGGTGACTGGCGACCCATCGGCCTGCCAATCCCTGCTCGCACGCGGTAGAAATCGCCGGTGCCGAGTGACTTGCGGATCGACTTGAGGCCGTTGTGCCCGTTGTCTCCACCACCGAACTTGAGGCGCAATCCGCCGAACGGCAGATCAAGCTCGTCGTGAATCACGATCAACCGCTCCGGTTCGACATCGTAGAAATCAATGAGAGATTTCACTGGACCGCCGCTTTCGTTCATGAAGGAAAGCGGGATAGAGAGCACAGCCCGGTTGATTCGCCCGGGCATTCCCAATTGCACCTCTGCGACGTCAGAGAGTGCCCGTTTGTGCCGGCCGAGTTTGGCCGAACACGACGACGCCACAACATCGACAACCATCGCACCGATGTTGTGGCGGGTCATGGCGTACGCCGGCCCGGGGTTACCCAGACCGACGATCAGCCAATGGTCTGACACGAGGAGTTGTTCTGCGTCTTTCTACGGAGTCTGTCTACGAAGCAGGTGTTGCATCAGACACCGATGCAACGGCAGCTTCGGCTGCGACTGCCGCATCCACGGCGTCTTCAGCAGCGTT
>CAIXFB010000008.1 GCA_903918595.1 uncultured Actinomycetes bacterium | reverse complement strand
CTTGATGCCGGCGGGCAGATCATGCACACCGTCGATTTTCACGACGTTGAAACAGTGCGCGGCAAAAACGTCGTCGTTGTTGGTTTTGGAAAGTCTTCATGCGACGTAGCAAATGCAACGGTTGGCACAAGCGCGTCAACAACGATCGTTGCACGCAAGATCATCTGGAAAATCCCGAAGAAGTTCAAGAATGTGCTCAACTACAAGATGCTGCTGCTCACCCGAATGGGTGAGGCCCTGTTCCCCTACTTCGAGCTCAAGGGTTTCGAGAAGTGGTTCCATAGCGGCGGCAAAAAAGTCCGCGACAGCATGCTCGGCAGCGTGCAGAGCGTGGTCACCGGTCAGTTCTCACTCAACGACCCAAGCGTGAACCTCAATCCCGGTGTTTCACTCGAAACGATCACCCGTTCAACAGTGAGCCTTGCATCCGACGGATTCTTCGACAAGGTCAAGGCCGGCCTGCTCACCGTCAAGCGTGAGTGCGAGATCGTCGACATGGGACCGGGAACCGTGACTCTCTCTAACGGTGAGATTCTTCCCGCAGATGTTGTTATCTGTGGAACGGGCTTCCATCAGCGTGTGCCGTTCTTGGATGACTCAGTGATGGACAAGATCACCGATGAGCGCGGTAACTTCACGCTGTACCGCCAGTTGCTCCCGGTCAACGTTTCCAACCTCGCTTTCAACGGCTACAACTCCTCGTTCTTCAGTCAGTTGAACTGCGAAATGGGTGCATTGTGGTTGGCCGCGAACATCATGGGCGATATCAACCTTCCTGATGATGACGCCATGAACGAGCAGATTGCGGCCCGTCTCGTCTGGATGGAAAAGCGCACGGAAGGCAAGCACTCGAAGGGAACAAACATCATTCCGTTCTCAGTGCACAACATCGACGAACTCCTCGGCGACCTTAATGTGCAGCTCTCCAGCTTCACTCGCTTTAACCAGTGGCTCCTCCCGGTCAACCCGAAGGATTACGCGAAGTTGACACGCAAGGTCATCAAGCGCAACGAGCGCAAGATCAAAGAAATGGCAGCCGTCTAGATCACGAATAAAAAAGTGGCCCCTGCCTATCCGGTGGGGGCCACTTCTTAACTCATCAACAGTGGAATGGCCGGCGCTGCTTGCTCTGGTCCCATCGCCGAATAGCCGCCATCGGCCGCCCAGTCCGCACCGGTCACCACAGAGGCAGCATCTGATGCCAGGAATGCAATAACCTTCGCTACTTCCTCTGGATCACCTGCCCGCTTGGTGAGATGGAAGGCGGCGGCGACTGAGTCGGTCTTTGCGCGGTTGCCTTCAGTCAGGGTGTCCATGATCGCCGACCAAGTCCAGCCAGGTGAGACGCTGTTGACACGGATGCGATCTCCCGCGAAATCCATCGCCATGTTTCTGGTCAGTTGCACCATGGCGGCTTTGCTGACGGGGTAAGCCCATCGGCCGGTCTGCGCACATTTGGAGGAAATGCTCGACAGGTTCACGATCGAACCACCACCGCGGGCTGCCATCAGTGGCTGCACGGCGACCCCCAGCATCGCCGCGCTCACCAGGTTCACATCGAGCGTGGAGAGCCATTGCGCGCGAGTGGTTGCAGCGCCTTCATCGCCGTAGGAGCAGGCCAGGTTTACCAGCACGTCGACTCCACCGAATTCAGCGACAGTGCGGGCAACGAGATCTGCCACCTGCGCATCGTCGGTGATATCGGTGTGCACGAAAATCCCGCCCGCTGCGCTGGCCGAGGCCTGACCACCCGCATCGTCGATGTCAGCGACGACCACGTTGGCGCCCTGCTCAGCCAGCGTTGCGGCCACTGCTTTACCGAACAGCGTTGCGCCGCCCGTCACGATTGCCACTTTCCCTGTAAGCACCGAATTCCTCCTCGTAGTGAGCTCAAGGCACGGTAGATGCCCAGCAATGAGTGCACTATCCGGAATGCGCGCCCAATGTCCGGCCCAAGCAGGAAGGGAATGGTGAAACCCGTTGACAGGGGCTGGCAATGCGCCGACGATGCATTTATGACCGCGGAATTACTGGGCTCCCACACCCTGTTTCGCACGCGCTCGCTCGACGACGCAAGAGAGCAGGTGGCCAGAGTTTTCTGCCCCCATGAACTCACCACCGTTGATGGCACCAGTGCGGTTCGGACGGTCCACAACCGCCTTGATTTAGGCGATATTGGGCTGAACTTCCTCGATTACGGCGTGCCGGTCGATATTGATCCGGGGCCGTTGAACAGTTTCTTCTTGGTGCAAATGCCCCTCACCGGCGGTTCCACGATTACCAACGGACGCCAGACGATCGAGTCGAATGTGAACCTTGCCTCGGTTCCCAATCCCACGCAGCCGCTCAGCATGCGCTGGCATGCAACCTCCCCGCACCTTCTGGTCTACGTGGCTCGGCAGATCGCCGAAGAACGGTTGCGCAAACTCCTCGGCCACGACCTCATCGCTCCGCTGCGATTCGAGTTAGGCATGGACCTCTCTACCCCGCAAGCGCGCAGTTGGCGGCGATTGGTCGACCTTGCATGCGCTGACGCTGAAGACAATGGCCTGTCCATGATGCCCGAGGCGCGCAACCAACTCGTCGATTTGATTTTGACCGGGTTGTTGATGAGCCACGAACACAACTACTCCGAAGCGTTAGCCCATGGATTTAAACCAGCAGCCCCACGCATGGTGCGCAGGGCGGTCGAGTTGTTTGAGGCCGAACCCGAACGGCAATTCACTGTGACCGAGTTGGCCGATGCCGCCGGCTGCAGCATCCGATCTCTGCAAGAAGGCTTCTCCCGGTATGTGGGCATGAGCCCCACCGAGTACTTGCGCGAACTTCGGCTGCAGCGGGTGCACGATGAACTCGTCAGTTCCTCCACCGATGCGAGTGTTGGCGCTATCGCGTACGGCCAGGGGTTTACCCATTTGGGTCGATTTGCGCAGGCGTACCGCAAACGTTTCGGTGAATTGCCATCGCAAACCCTTCGCGCCTGACCCATCGATTTGCCGCCAGGTAATACGGTGGCGCTGTGATGCTCTCGATGTTTGTCCTCTGGTTCATCGTCTTCATTGGCGTGTTCATGAAGAAGAAGTGGACCATTCCGTTATCCCTGGTCGCGTTGGTGTGGACCGTGGTGCTGCTGAACCTCCATATGACCGACCCGATCCCCTTGAGCTTCTGATGTCGGCCATCTTTGAAGAAGTGAAGTCAGAGTTCGTGTCCCGAGAAACCAAGATCGCGCGCATCATCAACGTGCTCGCGCTGTTCGCTCTCGTCGGTGTGCTCGCCGGTTCGCTGCATCTGCAACTTGGCGTGGGTGAACAGCCTTGTCCGCTGTGCCTGATCCAGCGCTCGGCCATGATCGGTCTGGCCGTTGGTCCGATCATGAACCTGCTGTGGGGTATGAAACCTGCGCATTACGCGTTGAGCATCCTGGCCGCCGTGGTGGGCAGCGCCGGTAGCGTCCGCCAGATCCTTCTACATATCCAACCGGGCGACCCAGGTTATGGACCAGAGCTTTTCGGACTGCACCTCTATACGTGGGCGCTGGTCACTTTCGTCATCGCCATCGTGGGCTGCTCATTCATGTTGTTGTGGAATAAGCCATTCCTCGACGCAGATTCAGGAATCGCCCATCAACAACGTTGGCTGCGCGTCTTTGCGCTCACCGCGATCATGTGGGCGTTCTTGGACCTGATCGTGATTGGTCTTTCCGTTATCCCCGAATGCGGATTGGGAATGTGCCCGGATGATCCACCCAACATCACCGGCGCCGGCGACATTGGTGGTTGGCTCATCGTGCTGTCCATCGGAATGCTGGCATTCGCGATAGCTGCTGCGCTCGTGCTCAACAACAAGGTGCTACGAACCGATAAGTAGCGTCGTCGTTCAGCCTTTGCGCAACAGTGTTGTTAAGTAGCCATCGAAAATTTCTGCCACTTCACGACCACCTGCGGT
>CAIXFB010000007.1 GCA_903918595.1 uncultured Actinomycetes bacterium | reverse complement strand
AGTTGGTTCGGCCGAAGACATCCGTTCCGATGAGGAACTCCGACATGCCTATTTGGGCTACTGAGAGGGGGGCGCCATGACCAGCTTCATTGACTACCTTCTCGGTGGTATCAGCAACGGCGCAATTATCGCTCTGATGGCATTAGCTCTCGTTCTCATCTGGCGATCAACGCGAGTTGTCAACTTCGCCCAAGTCGGCCAGGCGATGTTCACTACCTATATCGCGCTTTCAGTTCGTGACGTTACTGGTTCGTGGCTGCTCGCATTGATCGTGGCGATCGTCGCCGGGGCGATCCTCGGAATGATCGTGCACCTCTTGGTGATCCGTCCCGTTGCACGTGCGGACACCTCCGGCGTGATCATCGCAACCTTCGGCGTTCTCATTGCACTGCAAGCCCTGGCCGGAATGATCTGGGGTGGCGACAATCGCGGTTTCCCAGCGCCTACTGAAAATTCAGGAATCGAGTTCGCCGGTCGGACATGGCCGTTCTCGGTCTACGACGTTCTTGTGATCGTGATCACTGCATTACTCGTCATCGGGCTGACCATTATGTTCACCCGAACCAACCTCGGTTTGTCCATGCGTGCATCCGCATTCAACCCTGAAGTAGCCCGGCTCTCCGGGGTTCGAGTGGGTCGCATGCTTGCCTTTGGTTGGGTGCTCGCTGGCATGGTGGGTGCGGTTGCGGGCGTACTGGTTGCTCCCTCTGCAACGGTCTCACCAAACAGCTTCGACATCTTGCTGGTCTTTGCCTTCACCGCTGCTGTGATTGGTGGCCTTGACAGCTTGGTTGGCGCAGTCGCACTTGGTGTGGTTACCGGCTTAGTGATCTCTTTGGTCTCAGGTTTCAGCGATTCGAGTAATGCTCCTGTGGTAGCGCTGGTCCTACTCGCACTGAATCTGCTCCTCAAACCCGATGGCATCTTCGGGCATCACAAGGCCCGGACGGTGTAGCCCATGAAGAACAAACTCAATTTCCCAGGCGCCCGATTCATCACGCACGGCGTACTCGCCCTTGCGATTTGGGCGATCATGATCGCCGTCAACGATGCCGTTGACCCACTCATGAGTTACTACCTCGCACTCGTTGGCATGTATGCCACGGCGATGTTCGGAATGGCGATTCTGGTTGGCCTATCGGGTCAGGTCTCGCTCGGTAACGGCGCGCTTATGGCTGTTGGTGGGTATGTATTTGCCCTGACCTCATTGAACTGGCAGACCGTTCCATTCCTCGGGCTGCCATGGAATGCGGTGTGGTCGGTCATCTTCGCCGGGTTGGGTGGCGTCGTCATCGGCCTCATTGTTGGCGGTATTGCGGCCCGGCTGAAAGGGCCTTACCTCGCCGGTCTCACGCTCGGTCTCGCAGTTGGCATACCGGCGATCGCGAACCGGTTCCCTGAGACGTTCGGTGGCGAAAACGGGCTCATGCTCACTGTCCCTTACCCCGAGGGTGGTTACGCATCTTCCGCCGAAGGCGGCGAAGCAGAATTTGGCGGCACGGCCGCCGATGAATTCGTAATCGAAGAACCAGCCACCGAACAGGCTCCACTTGAGGGCGAAACGGCCGGTGGTGAAGTTGCCGATGAGGATCTACTCAGCATTGAAGATCTGGGCGGGGTTGATGATGGCGGCGAAGTACTAGCCGAAGAAGACATCCTCACCTTGGACGATCTTGGGAATGACGCCGTGGCTCCGGTTGAGGAGACTTTCACGGAGGAGGTTCCGCTCTCCGACGTTCCTGACATCGCCTCTGACCCTGCAGGATTCACCGATCCGGGTGGGTTCGACGCCGGCTTCATTCTGGAGCAGTGGCAGGCCTCGGTCTCCATCACGGTCGCCTGCATTGTTGGTTTCATCGCCCTGAACCTGGTCCGCGGCCGCCAAGGCAGGGTGTGGCAGGCGGTTCGGGACGATCCGGTAGCTGCCGCGGTCTCAGGCATCTCGCCATCTGGGGCCAAAATCTCCGCATTTGTGGTGAGCAGTCTCTTCGCTTCCTTGGCGGGAGCAGTATTCGCTCAACTGCTCAGTTATGTGGGTCCTGGTGCTTTTGGACTCGGTCTATCGCTGTCTCTGCTCGTGGGTATCGTCCTGGGCGGACGCTCGTCACTCCTGGGCGCCATCATCGGAGCGGTACTCCTTGTCTGGCTGCCAGAGTTTGTGCTGTCCCTCTCAGCCGATCGGGGCTGGGATGAGCAAATCACAAATAATGCGCCCAATTTGATCTACGGATTGCTCGTAGTCCTCGTCGTTCTGGTGGCTCCGGGAGGCATTGTCGGCACAATCCGGTCATTCTGGGACAAGGCTGCCCAAAAGAAGTCGGAACGGGTCTAATTTCCAAACCCCTTGCACCAGAGTTCACACGCCGTTAACGTGGGGGCCACATCGCGCTACTGACGGGTAACTGGCGCGATGACCAGTGCCCGAATGGCCCAACACCACACACGCCCCGTCTGCGTGTCTCCTGGGGAGGAATGTCAGTGAGAAAGATCTATGCGACCCGTGCGGTTGCTGTATCGGCAGTCATTGCGATTGCCGCTGCACTATCCGTGCCAGCCGGTGCAGCGAACCCCGCTGCAGATCCCGGTGTGAGCAAGACCGAGATCGTTATTGGTACCACCACACCGCTCACGGGACCAGCGTCCCCGGGCTACAAGGACGTCGCTCCAGGAGCTCAGGCCTACTTCGACTATGTGAACTCACGCGGTGGTATCAACGGCCGCAAGATCAAGTTCGTTGTCAAGGACGATCAGTACAACCCCGCTCTCACCAAGAAGGTGACCAGCCAGCTGATCCTCAGCGACAAAATGTTTGCCCTCTTCGGTGGCCTGGGCACGCCCAGCCACTCGGCAGTCGTCGCGGACCTTAACCGTCGCGGCATCCCTGACGTGTTCGTCAACACTGGTGCATCCAGCTTTGATAATCCCCGTAAGTACCCGACCACGTTCCCGTACTTCCCGTCGTACACCGTTGAGGCGAAGGTCATGTCCTTCTACATGAATGGCGATCCGGCCCTCAAGGCTAAGAAGAAGTGCTTCTTCTACCAAGATGGTGAATTCGGCGAGAACGCTTCTACAGGTTTTGCGGCTGGCGGCATTCAATTCGCCACCACCACTTCGTACTTCTCCGGTCAGCAGGCAGGAAGCTTCGCCTCGCAGGTCTCCAAACTGCAGAACGCCGGTTGTGAGCTCGTCGTGTTCTTCGGAGTCACCTCAGCCACAGCCAAGTTGCTCGGTGATTCTGCGCGGGCGGGCTTCAAGCCAACCTGGATGATCACCTCGGTCGGCTCTGACCCGAGTGTGCTCGCCGGGTTCGGTGTGCCGAATGCGCTTCTCAACGGCATTTACGCACCGAACTTCCTCGTGCCGATCCAAGACGAGGGCAACGCCTACATCAAGCAGATGAAGGCGATCGCTACGGCTAATGGTCTCCCGTGGAACTTCTACACCTACTACGGCATCAACACGGCCTATGTGCTGGCGCAGGCGATCAAGGCTGCAGGACCGGACCTCACACGTAAGGGTCTGATCAATGTGCTGGAGACCAAGTCCAATACCTTCCGCTCGGCTGCAGTTGTTCCGATGGTCAATAGCTCCAAGTCCCACCAAGGCCTGAACGGCTACTACATGGCCCAGTACAACGGCACCGGCCAGCTCGAGCGCAAGACCAGCTACATCATGACCGCCAACAGCGCATCGACGGGAACCGCCAAGCAGGCAACGTTCCGTCCAGGTGCCCCGACCAGCAAACTGCTCCCGTAGGAGGCTGCACACATGACGCACACCTGGACACGCCGCTTTGTTGCGGCTATTGCATCGTCGAGCCTCGTGCTCGCCGTTGCCCCGATCGCCGGAACGGCGCAGGCAGCTGATGCCTGCGCCCCCGGCGCAACCTGCACGGGCAACCTCGAGGGATCACTCGGCGTCAGCCCGTTCGAAATCCGTGTACCGGCGAAGTTCAACGGCACTGTGCTGCTCTACTCGCACGGCTACCGTTTCTCCGGTCCGATTCCGGCAGCGTTTGCTGGCCCAGCCGCGCTGGGTGTATCAACGAATCCTGTGTACGCCGCAGCGAGCATCCCGGCATTCGCCGCAGCTCCACCGCTGGGCTTCGGTAGCGCGGTTGTCTACCAAGCAACGAACAAGCCCGAGGTAGCACCGAACGATGCGGTGGCAGCAAACCTGCTTGCGCAGGGTTATGCACTCGCTGGCGCCGGCTATGCCAGCCAGGGCTGGGCAGCAGCTGAAGGTGTTGAAGCTGGCGAGGGTCTTATTCGTCACATCAACAGCGGAGCGATCAAGGGCGTCAAGGGCATTCGTGCCTGGGGCCCCTCGCTCGGTGGTCTGGTCAGCGCAACGCTCGCAGAACGCAACCCCGGCAAGATTCAGGGTGTGCTGCCCATTTGTGGTGCGCTCGCGGGACCGGAGCAGGCATTTAGTGCTGCAATGACGGTCCTGTACTCGTGGAAGACCCTCGTGGCTCCCACATTGCGAGTTGCCAACTACCAGAGCTACCCACAGGCACTCGGAGATCTCGCGACCGTGTTCACTGTTCTCGGTGGCGCTGCGACCACTCCTGTCACGCCGGTGGGTTACCCGCTTGCTCAGGCCAACCTGCTCGGTGGACTGATGGCTGGCTTGCCGACCAAGTCGAGTGTCTACGACGGCATTACGGTCAACCCAATCATCAGCGTTCTCGCAGCTAACCCGGCCATTGGTCCGGTTGCCGCTAACGGCGCAGCATCGGCACAGGGCTACTCACCTGTTTCGGCTGGTGCCAGCTCAGCTGTTGCAATGCTCCAGAATGTGGGCACGGCAGCAGCACTGGGCATTCTTGGTCGCTACGACCTCGAACAGCGGGCCCGCAAGATCGCGTCAATTCCTGCTACGGATTCTGCGAACTTCAACGACAACGTCAATGTTGTCTACAACAACCTGCTCTCACCTGAGCAGCGCGGTGAGTTCGCTGACACTCTCAACGCCACCACGGTGATGCCAAACGCACTCAATGCCATGGTTGCCGCCATGGATGCGAGTGTTGGCGATGCCAGCAAGCGTTATGCAGCCAACCCAGCAGCAGTGGCGGCCATCCGCGCACTGCCAGCACCTAAGGGCACCTACAAGGTACCCACGGTGTTGATGACAACCACATATGATCCGGCAGTTCCGGACGGCAACACTGGCTACTACTACGACAGCCTCAAGGCCTCGTACGCCAAGTCAAAGTCCAAGGCGCCGTTCAAGGCCGCTGCCTACTACACCGTTCCTCCAGTCGATGGTTGGACCAAGTTCGAGCCGGGTGGCAAAGCCCCCAGCACGCCACTGTCCATAGCAGCGCTCGGTGGTAGCGGTGTGGGTCACTGCGTGTTCACCGGAGAGCAGCTCATTGGCTCTGTGGCAACACTGGATCGCATGGTGAAGGCAAAGACCGCTAAGGGAATCAAGGTTGCCAACCGTGCCTTCTGGCAGGTCCCGGGTATCAACGGAGACGGTGGCTACACTCCTGATCCGCTGAAGCGCCCGAACGCCAAGTAGTAGTTGGCGACCACAAGTAAACGAATAGCTGATGGGCGGTCCGGTAACAACCGGGCCGCCCATCAGTGTTTTTGCACCCATGGCGATTTCCCCCGTTACGCGGGTGAAATCGCCATTCAGCGCCCGATTTCGGACTTCGATGGTGATTTCACCCGGGAACGAGTGGCTCCACCAGACTTACCAAACGCGAGCAGAGGATGTGCGTCATGACGAGAGAAGAACTGTTGGCCACGTACGAACAATCAGCTGCAGCAGTGTTGGAGTTATGTGTTGCTCTTACCGATGAGCAATGGAATGCGCCCACACCTTGTCCTGGTTGGTCGGTTGCAGATGTCGTCGCGCATCTCATCGATTTGGAATCGTGGGGAGCTGGGGACCCTCGTCCCGTGATCGAGATCGATTGGTCGACGCTGCCGCACATTAAAAATGCAGTGGGACGGGTAACCGAAGTTGGTGTCGTTGCTCGTCGAGGTATGCCACCTGCGCAACTTCTGAGCGAATACAGATCAGTCATGATGCGCCGAGTCGCACAGTTGTCAGGAATCACAGGGAATGTGCCCAGCCCGTTCGGCGGTGACATACCGGTAGAGCAATCGCTCAGTATGCGCATTCTCGACACTTGGGTGCACGAGCAAGACATTCGTGATGCGATCGGACAGCCCGGTGGTCT
>CAIXFB010000006.1 GCA_903918595.1 uncultured Actinomycetes bacterium | reverse complement strand
GTCGGAACCGCACCGTTGGCAAATACCTGCAAACGGTAGGGCTGGGTTTCGCCTGCGGTTCCATGCACGTCGACATACACCTTGACGAAATATGTACCCGGCTCCCAATACTGCCAGCGGGGGCCCATTTGCTTGTACTTCGATCCAGTGTTGGAAAGACTCCGCCATATCGAATTCAACGAACCGTTACGCAGCATGCTGACTTCAACCCCATACTCACTGGTCAGATTCGACAGCAGGACGTCTGGGTTATTCACTCGCGAATCGAGGGTGAAGGTCCACCAGTCGACGTCGGTGTTCAGGTCGAGAAGATCCTCAACGATCAGGGACTTTGGCATTGGCGTTGCCGTGGCCGCCGTGTTGCCACCCAGATCCACACGCTTGACTGTGCGGAACGCGATCTCGCGGCTGGGTTGCGATCCACGAAGCACACCGATCGCTGTTGCCGAGATGGTGTATTCAGTGTCAGCTTCTAAACCCTGGATTTCACACGTTGTGCTGGGAGCTGTCACCAGACAGGCAGGTGTACCGTCAGCAAATTCGATGCGAGTCTGACTGACCTGTGGGCCGTCGGTGGGCAGTTCCCACCTGACAGTTGCGCGACTCCACCACTGCGATGTTGCTTGCAGATTCGTGGGAGGCGTGGGCACTGCTTCATCTGTTGCAAGTGAACGCACAGCAGCAACTGGATTGACCATGCCGACTCCGAACTGGTTGTCCAAGCCAGGTGCACCCAGGTCTTGTGCAGTGCTCGTCAGAACTCCCCTCACGGACACACTTTGGTTGGTCCTCTGCGCATAGGACTGCACCAGGGCTGCCACTCCTGCAACGTGTGGCGTTGCCATCGAGGTGCCATTAAAGACCGCATAGCGATTATTCGGAAGGGTCGAAAGGATCCTCGCCCCCGGTGCGGCGATATCCACACTCGAGTTCTGTGAGCTGAATATTGCACGCTCGTCCGTGATCGTGGTCGCACCCACGGAGATCACGCCGTCATATGCAGCTGGATAGGAAAGGGGTGCGTTTGAACCGTTGTTGCCGTTCGCAACAATCACGGTGGTGCCACGACTGATCGCGTAATTCACCGCCTTCTCAAGTGCTGCTAACGGAGAAGGTCCACCGAGGGAAAGGTTTGCAACGTGAGCTCCGTTGTCTGCTGCCCAAATAAGGCCGGCGGCCACATCACTGGCGTAACCAGATCCTTGATCATTGAGAACTCGCACCGGCATGATGCGGGCATCCGGAGCAACCCCAGCGATACCGGTGTTGTTATCGGCCGTTGCTGCGATGGTTCCGGCCACATGCGTGCCGTGACCATGCCCATCCCAGCGAGCGTCCTTGTTATCCACGACGTCGATGCCGGGAACAAAGGAACCCTGCAGGTCCTCATGCGGAGCCACACCGGTGTCGATGACGGCAACCGTCACACCTTCACCGCGGGTCAGTCCCCACACCGACTCAGCCTCGATGCGGTCCAGACCCCACAGTTCACTACGGCGAGGGTCATTCAATGCGAGTGGTGAGACTTCGCCGTCTTCGAACAAGCTGACCGGCACATCCACCTCGAGGCTAATCAGGTTTGGATCGCGCTGCTGAAGCTTGATTTCGTTTGCAGCATCCGCACGGCTTGAACTCTCAGTTGTCTCCACTACCGGCTTTCCATCTATGTCATAGACAGCAACAAGTGTTGGCTTATCTGTGGCTTTCACCCCCTCGAGGATTTCCGTCACGGGAGCATCTGCAGAGGAATCGGTGACATCCCATTGCTCTGGGGTGCCTGTGCTCACCTTGGGTGCGTTCATTTCATTGGTTGTCGCGTTTGCCGCTGAGGCCGCCGGAATACCAATCGCAGCGGCAACAAGTGCCACCGCGAGGGAACTTCCAGCGAAACGCAGCCAGCGTCGCGGGTCATGTGTATTCATAACTACAAGAGTACGCTCAATTTTTCTTAAATGACAGTGATTACTGTCATTTAAGGTTAGAGTTCAGTAAAGATTGTGTTAGGACGATTAATCGTTGATGTGTGCCGACGTGGCCATGAGTGGCCAGTACGAGTTAAACAAGCGCTTAACCCGGGTTTCGCCCCGCCCCAGATTGAACTGACCAAGGGCGGCCATTGTGAAGATTCCGAGATCGGCCGCTGCCATCGTGGAGGCAGAAACTTCCTTGCGAAACACACCTTCGCGTTGACCCTCAGCCAGGTATACCCCCATTGCCTTTTCCCGCGGGGTGAGCACATGCTTCCTCAGTGCCTTCAGCAACTCGGGCTGGGTTTCCCGGTAAGAAAGAGCCGTCGCAGTGATGAATGCCACCAATTCGAGATTCTCAACCCCGATGCGTAGACCTCTCCGCAAACGTTCAGCGAAAGACTCTCCTGGTTCAGCGGTATCCAGCCACCCCTTGTACGTGGGCAGGCTTTGAATGCCAGCAATGGCCAGAGCAAGTTTCGTCTCGTAATGCCGGAAGGCCGTACGCGCTGACACGCCTACTCGCTCGGCAACCGCCTCGGGCGAGAAGTTCCCATAGCCGGATTCGGCCAGTTCAAGAGCTGCGCCACGAGCGAGGGCAGCATGCATCGCCTCATACTGCTTTCCGCCGCGCCGGATGCCTTCACCGGTGCGCAAATCAGACGCCACGGGGGCAAACCTACGTCAATCAAGGAGAGCAACGGCATACAGATAGAAGAAATGGGCCGAACGCATGAGAGCGGACGATCTCTGCATGCATGCGAATCTTGGTAACGACTACTTACAGTGCCAACGTAACCCCGGCTGCGGTAGCCGCCTTGACCAGTGGTCGATCAAGAGTGGCCAGCGCCAGACCACGATCTTTTGCTAGCAAGAGATAGCTGGTGTCGTATGCAGTGAGATCGCGTGCGTGCGCCTCCAATGCCAGTCGCTGAATGTCAATGCCCACAACGTCGGTGCGAATATCGAGCTGATCGAGTTGCTCACACACGCCCACAACGAATTCCTCATCTATTCGGCCAACTCGCATGGCAGAGCGGAAGGCGTTCGCCATTTCGAAGTGCCACAACTCCGGCACGAGAACAAATCCAGTTGAGACGAGTTCGTCGATCTGTGCCTCGTCTTCAGGTGTTCCGTCCCGAAGTACCCACGTCACAGCAGCAGAGGCATCGAGTACGACACCGCCTTGACTTCTCACTACCTACGACCCTCATCAATCAAGGTGCGCGCCGACTTCTCATTCCTATCTCGGCGCACGCGATCACCCAGAGCATGGATGGCGGTAACGGCAGCCACCCGCTCTTCGCGGCCAGGTGCGGTGACTGGTGCAATCCGAGCAATCGGCCGACCGTGTTTTGTGACCGTAACCTCTTTGCCCGCGAGAACCTCCTCGAGGACAGCAGAGAGCTTGTTCTTGAGGTCGTAAATACCGATGGCACCATCAGGGCTGGTCACGCTCATCCATTCAGGCTAGTTCCTAGCCAGAACCTCGTCAAGACTGTTCTTGACTGCTCCGAAATTGGCCTATTTGCTCACTTTGTTAGGGGAACTACTTATGGGAGCCCGGGGGCAGCGCTCACGAGCGCCCGCAACCGAGTAGCTGCATCCGTTCTGGTGAGTGACCATTCCCCACCAGCGGCCTGATCAAGGAGTGCACTGCCTACACCTGGTGCACCGCCGCTTGGTCCGGTGCCATCATCTTCGATCTCAATCAACAGAGCGCCATCAATAGTGCGCTCGACTCGAATGATTATGTGAGTGGCATCGCCGTGCCGAATTGCGTTCGAAACCCCTTCTTCAACGATGCGACCGACGATGGCGCTGTGGGATGCCGTTTCAGCTGTTCCTGAATCGTCATCTACCTGCTCGTCAATGAACACCTCGAAAACACACAGCTCCTCCCACAGACTCAGCTTTCGCCTGATCTCCGATCGGACGCTGCCCGTAGGGGTTTCGTCGTGAAACGGTGACATGAGGAGTGACCTCGCCTCTCTCAGTGCAGCATCAAGAAGTGCTAAATCGTTGCTTGCAATCGCTTGCTCACTAGTCATTGCGCAGGCGACAAGCCGGGTCTGTAAGGAGCCATGGAGGGCCCTGGACGTTTCTCGGGCGAGATCGGCCGTGAGGCGACTCTGTGCAATGAGCCGCACAAACTCTTCATCGAGGTCCTTTTCACACTGGGCTTGGACCTGGGCATTCACTCGCTGCCACGAGCCCAACCCCGAGGTCAGAACGATCATCAGTGCGCCCGCAAGGACGTTGATGACGATCCAACCCAGGGACCCTGAACCAGCGACCAGACTCTCGCGCCACACAGCGACTATCACCGTGCCACTCTCAAGAAGCACAAGGCCAACCAGAAACATTGCGACGTGCAAATTCGCGAACTTTCTCATGAGTAAGTTTGATCCGTAGCCCATTATGACGATCCAACCAACTCCGAAGGCCGTCATCAGAACGCCATTTCTTGCGCCAAATGCATTCGCGGTAATTTGAAAAGTGCCAACAACATGGATTACTGCGAGAACTACTGGGTAAAAGATTGCGGTACGCAACATCGCTTGAGCTGTTTGCCACCATGGCTGCGAAGGGATAGCGAAAGATGATGCTTTCCATAAACGGGCACTCAGCGGACGCACTGAATCATCTACCAAGGCAAGCATTGCCTGAGCCATCTCGTCAACAGTGTGGGGATTGGGGCTTTTTACAACAGCATCAATACGTTCTTCAAGAGCCGGATAAGACTTTGCTATCTCAACATTTACGTCGTTATTGAATTCACGTCGCATTTCCAAAATCAACATTCCCTGTTGCATTTGGCCCAGCTCGCGAGCCACCTCTTTTTCGATAAGGCGATGTCGTATTTTCCGCAATTGAGCGCGATGTTCGAGCAGCAGGACGATCCCAAGCGAGAGCGGCACACCAATAACAAGGTTATAAAGAAGTCTTTGCAACGGCTCAATTGAAGTAGACAGTTCAAAAAATCTAATGCTAAAACTCAATACAAGGGAGAGAACTGTGATGGTGATGACCGACAAGACCACCACCCACACGATCTTGACCGGCTTTTCACTTCGATCTCGGAATAGCCGAGACCGGTGCGCAATGAAAAGAACACAGCCTGCCGCCAGCACAGCAATCCACGCCGCGCTCAGCCACCGAATCAGGTTCCCGGCACTTGCCGTTGCACCCGATTCCCCCGCAAGCACGGACAACGACATACCAACTAACACAATTCCAAAAGCCGGAAGAGAGATAGCCCAGCGCCCACCTAAACGTTGCTGAAGTGTCTGGTTTTCAGATCCCATCTCCGGGATCTGCACGATGATGCGAGTTTGCGTATCACCTTGTGCGGGCACGGGTCATTCCGATGACGTCGTAGTAGGCCTGAACGAGCATGACTCTTTGGTTTTGACCCTTCGTTGCCTTGAGATCAAAGTGTTTGATGAGCCGGGCGATGGCCTTTTCTACGGACGGTTCGTTAATGGAACGCAGACGCGAGATCTCCGAGTTGGAGCAGCCAGCCGCGACCAAGCGCCACACCTCGATCTGATGATCACTGAGTTGAGCCAGCAACGATTCGCTAGCCCGCGATCGTCGTTGCTTCCGGACTGGTTCACTTTCAGGATCGAGCGAGGCGAGCAGCGCGCGTTCAAGGACCCCGGGTTCAGTGATTGCGCGCTTTACGAGGTAGATGGAGCCATCTGGCAAAGGCGCTTGGTTATGACCCATCAGGCGCGGATCGGTATACGTTGACACCATCACGATTCCGATGTTGGGCAAGTCCCGGCGCATGGCGCGAGCAAGATCGATTCCCGTCGGGCCTTCGCCTAAATCAAGATCGACAATGGCCGCATCAGGGCGGTGCTCATGTGCCGCACGCATGGCCGTGGGGGCATCGCCAGCCTCAGCTACGACCTCAACGTTGAACGCACGAACAGTGCTCGCCAGACCAAGCAGGGTGAAAGGGTCGTCGTCTACTAACAGCACTCGTAGTAGTTGGGACACGGGAGTCACC
>CAIXFB010000005.1 GCA_903918595.1 uncultured Actinomycetes bacterium | reverse complement strand
GGTGCCATTCGCACGCATCCACCCGTTGCAACTGGTAGACCCAATTGATCGGTGGAATGCATCGGCTTTCCGTCGTAGTACCGCGGAATGCTATGAAAACCGATCGCAGTTTTTCCGTCGTTGCCGAATGCGAATCTGACCATGTGGTCAAAAGTCACTCGGGAATTTGGGTTACCACTCGACGGTGACTTGGAAAAAACCCGGTACTTGCCCATGACGGGCCGATCCCATCGCCCGACGATAGGGAACCGATAGACGACCTCGTTCTCTTTGTTCATGGCCCAGACAGTCATGAGAGCTTTGTCATAGACAATCCGACGCCCTTTGCCATCATCGAGTGGCATCCAGGGCACGTTCTTAGCTTTGCGCTCCCGGGTGGCTGGCTTGGGTTTCTTGGGCTTTGCCACCGCTAACTTGACGGCCGCTACCGGCTTATCGCCAACTGAGGGAACCACAACTTCGGCGGGCTCTTGCGTTGGCGCGGGCACAGCCGGAGTGGAGGTGGCTACGGGCGTGGGAGTCGGTGAATCCTGTGCCCCAGCAGATGGCAGCATGGCCCCACTTGCAAGGCCCAACACCATCGCGCTGGCAAGGAGAATCGACGCCGGACGATGCCGAAAGAAGAGGCTGCGCGCAGATTGTGCAAAGTGGGGGAAGGTCACACATACCAGAGTAGGGCTCAGAACGATAAGTTCTCATTCTTGGGCAATGTCTAGGGTGTGTCGCCCACAAACGGGCGCGCCGTGGTGTGATGGGCACGCAGAGGTCATGAGAGGGGGTGGGGATGGATCGGCTTTCGGCAGTAGATGCGTCGTTCTTGTACCTCGAGGATTCCTCGACCCCCATGAACGTAGGTGGAGTGGCCATTTTCCGGCCGCCGGCCGAGGGCTTTGACCACGAGCGCCTCGTCGCTCTTATCCGCCGACGTATCGCATTCGTCCCGCGCTATCGCCAACGAATCCGTGACGTTCCTTTCGGGATCTCTCGGCCGGTGTGGGTCGATGACGAGGATTTCGACGTCACTTTCCATGTGCGTCGCTCTGCGCTGCCAAGACCGGGAAATCGGGAGCAACTCGATGAATTAGTAGGTCGTTTGATGTCGCGGCCGCTTGACCGGTCGCGGCCGCTGTGGGAGATGTACCTCGTCGAAGGACTTGAAGATGGTTGCTTCGCAGTCATCACCAAAAGTCATCAGTCCCTTGTGGACGGCCTTGCAGCTGTTGACATCGCGCAAGTGATGCTCGACACCACACCTGATGCATCGATAGGTCCACCAGATGTGTGGAAGCCGCGGCCCGAGCCGTCAGGGGCTGAATTGCTCACTGCGGCCCTCACCGAAGCCGTTGCTCGCCCGGCGGCGGCTGTTGATCTTGCGAAAGAAACGTGGCATGACGTCACGAACGCGGCTGGATCGTTGGGAAGTCTCGTTGTCGGCGCAGTGGAAACCGTGACAGGGGCGCTATCAAGTGTGATTCGGTCACCATCGATGAGTCCACTGAGCACCCGGATCGGGGCGCAGCGTCGATTCGCGACAGTGATCGTTCCTTTTGATGAGATCAGGGGCATTCGCGCGGCGGCTGGAGGCAGCGTCAATGACGCGGTTCTTGCAGTGATCACTGGTGGTTTGCGTGGCTGGCTTATGGCGCGCGGCGAGGCTGTCACCCAAGGGCGATCACTTCGCGCCTTGGTGCCGGTCTCTGTGGAAGGTGCCGGCGCAAACCAAGTAGCAGGTTTCCTCGTGGACCTGCCCGCTGGTGAGCCTGATCCCGTGATGCGCCTGCGCCAAATCTCATTTCACATGAATTCGCTGAAGCAGTCGGAGCGGTTCATCGGAGCTGATGCGATTGTCAGCATTGCCGGATTCGGTCCACCTACCCTGCACGCGTTGGGCTCGCGAGTAGGCGCATCGCTGGCCCGGAGGGCCTATGACCTCTCGATAACAAATGTTCCCGGTCCGCAGGTGTCTTTGTATGTTGCCGGCTCTGAAATGGTGGAGGCCTACCCGTGTATCCCCTTATTGCAAGGGCAGGCGCTGAGTATCGGGATCACGTCCTACCACGGAGTGGTGTGCATCGGATTGACAGCAGACCGGGACTCCATGCCAGACGTGGACATTTTGATGTCTTCTATTCACGATGCTGTAGCTGAACTTCGGGAAGCGGCAACGGTTGGTCGGCGGACGCTGCGGTCGGTGAACACAGACAACGTTGAGTCGGCGTGAGCATCCGACGCGCCATCGTCATCGGCGGAGGCGGCGTGCTGGGCGGCACATGGGCAGTAGGTGCCCTGCGAGGATTAGAAGAGGCCCACGGCTTTGATGCCCGGAGTGCAGACCTATTGGTGGGCACTTCTGCGGGCTCGATTTTGGTGTCGCTGCTCGGCAACGGGGTCAGTGTTCCGGAGTTAATGCAGCACTATCGCGAAGATGTAGTCACCTCCGGCCCGTTGGCCGGTTATTCCTGGAGTGCCGATCGGGCCGCGGGCGGTCACCGTCCGCCAATGCCCCGAAAATGGTTGCCCGGATCACCTGCGTTGATGCGTGAGAGCGTCATTCATCCAGGCCAACGGAATGCAACGGCTGTGCTGTCGGCTTTTTTGCCTCAGGGTGCACGAAACCTAGAGCGGGTAGGTCACTTGGTTGATGCGGTGACTCCGATGGGGCAGTGGGCTGCCCACGATGGCGTCTGGATCATCGCAATGGACTACGCCACAGGACGGCGCACCGTCTTCGGTCGAGCAGGGGCTCCGCAGGTCCCACTGCGCAGCGCTGTGATGGCATCGTGCGCTATCCCTGGGTGGTTTGCCCCGGTGCGAATCGGTGAGCACTCGTATATCGATGGCGGCGCGGTATCGGCCACCTCGGTAGACGTTGTCTCACATGCTGATCTCGATGAGGTGTACGTCATCGCTCCGATGGCCGCCGCCGACAGTGGGCGAGCAAGCGGCCTTGTTGGCTGGTTGGAACGCCGCTGGCGAACACAGGTCACCGGCGCCTGCGACCGTGAGGTCGAACAGGTCAGAGCTACGGGCATCAGCGTGTTCGTTGCTCAACCATCTGGAGCAGACCTGCAAGTCATGGGCGGCAACATGATGGATAGCTCGCGCAGAGCCGCTGTGCTGGAGACTTCCATCCGGACCAGCCGAGGGACATGGCAGATCTGACTAGCGGCTGAGCCATTCTGCGGCGGCTTTTTCTTCGGCGCGCAGGTACTTCTTGGTTTGGTCTGATGCCATCTCTTCGATGGAGCCGCCCACGAATGGCACGGTGGCTTTGAAAGTTCCTACCGTGGTAGCGACCGTCTCCGCGCCATCGGTGGTCAAGGTGATGGTGCCGGCGAAACTGAGCGGGCCGCCGAAAGACACGTCAACTTTTGCTGACTGGTCTTCCAGGTTCCACAGCTGCGTCTCGGTGACCTTGATCGTGTCGCCAACAAAAGACTTGACCGAGGCTGGCACATCGGCGGGCATGACTCGGGAGTTGACCACTGTCACCTCGTCGTCGTCGGCCGTGACGTCAACTCCAGTCTTGATGGATCCCGTTGAGTCGCTTTTGTGCTGAACATATTCCGGGTTGGTCATCATGGCAACGACCTCGACAGGCGTTGCGGTGAAGCGCTGCTCATGGGTGAAATCGGTGCTCATTGTGTCTCCATCAGATCCGTCGAGGGCATGTGAATATGTAGAGGGAACATATCTGTCTAGATGAACCGTATGTGAAGAGATGGAGTCGTGCGCCCTCGGGCTCGCTACGAGGGCTAGCGTAGGGATTGCCCTCACAACGAAGTGATGGCGCGAGGGGCGTATCGACATGTCACCGAAATCTGAAGTACCCATGCAGGCGATGCAATCGCCACATGTGAAAACGCTGTGCTCACGTTTTTTGCGGCACATCACCGCTGAAGAATTGGTGGGCCGGTCACTGCCTGCACTCATCGATGATGTTGAGGCGATGGCTGCATGGGCGCATAACCGTGCTCCTGGGCAAGCCTTGGTGCGCACCTATGAGCGAGACACCTACACCGTCATCGAAGTAGTCACAGATGACATGCCATTTTTGGTGGACTCGGTTTCGGCCGCGGTCTCGCGACTTGGTCGCACGATCACGCATTTTTTTCATCCTCTGTTGGTACTGATCCGTGATGCCCGTGGAGATCTGGTCCGGATCGCGGAAACAGATGTGGATGATCCCTGGCCGACAGGTGCGATCGCGGAATCGTGGATGCGCATAGAAATTGAGCGCGACCTCGTGCGCAACGATGTTGACACCATGAACGCTCGCATAGTTCAGGTGCTTGGCGATGTGCGCAAAGCAGTGTCCGACTGGCCAGCCATGCGGATGCGGGCTGGGGAGTTGGCGATCGCACTCGTTGAGGCTCCGCCTAAGGGGATCTCGGAACAAGAAGTCAAAGAAGCTCACGACTTGCTGTTGTGGCTGGCCGACGACAACCTCACGTTCATCGGCTATCGCGAATACGACCTGCTTGAAGCTGGTGATGACACAGCACTGATTCCGGTGCCTGGAACTGGACTGGGCATCCTTCGCCGAACGGATGAGGTCAGCGCCTCGGCTAGTTTTGCCGCGCTGCCTCCGGCGGTGCGCGAGCGGGCGAGTGAGCCACGTGTACTTGTTCTCTCTACAGCAAATTCACGTTCGACGGTGCACCGATCTGCATACCTGGATTACATCGCAGTAAAGCGGTTTGATTCGGATGGGAAAGTGACGGGGGAGTATCGATTCCTCGGCCTCTATGCAGCTTCTGCGTATACGCGAAGTGTCACGGAGATTCCGGTTCTGCGCGAAAAGTTCGATTATGTTCTAGAGGTTCTGGATTTCCCACCGGGCTCCCACAGCGCGAAGGACCTTTGTCAATTTCTGGAGACGTATCCCCGTGATGAGCTCTTTCAGATCCGACAAGAGCATTTGGCCAAAATTGCTGGTTCAGTGCTCGCCAATCAGGAACGACGTACTACCAAGTTGTATGTGCGATCCGACGAGTACGGACGATTCGTTTCTGTGCTCGTATACCTGCCGCGTGATCGATACAACACCAAGGTGCGCGAGCGGATTGAAGAAATTCTGCGTTCAGCCTTCCAGGGTGACAGCGTCGACTTCACCGTGCTCGTGACTGACTCAGTATTGGCGCGCATCCACTATGTGGTGCGCATGGCACCTTCTGAATCGATACCAAGAGTCGACCTCAATCAACTGGAAAGTGACGTTGCGCAGGCCGCGCTCGACTGGACAGACATCTTTGCCGAATTGCTCATCTCTCGGGTTGGGGTCGAGCGGGCAGCCGGACTGCTTTCCACGTACCGCTCCGCATTCAGTGATTCCTACACTTCACACTTCTCAGCCGAGGATGCCGTCGAGCACATTTTGATCATCGACGGTTTAGCGTCAGATGGAATGGCTGAACACATGTACCAAGGCCTCGAAAGTGAGCCTTCGGTCGCCCGATTCACCGTGATCCGACAAGGTGCCCCGATTTCCCTGACACGCATTTTGCCGATTCTGCAACTGCTGGGTGTAGAAGTTCTTGATGAACACCCCTATGAAGTCTCGGGTAGCGGAGTTCCGCGTGCGTGGGTTCTGGACTTTGGACTGCTGCTCCCACCCGATGTGGTCGCTGACGATGCATTGTTCAACCGCTTCTGTGAAGCGTTCAGGGCCTGCTGGGGTGGCGTGGCAGACGTTGATGCCTTCAACGGATTGGTGATGCGGGCCGGCTTGACCTGGCGATACGCCATGTTGATCCGTGCCTATGCCAGGTACCTGCGTCAAATTGGTTCCGCTTTTGGTCAGGCTTACATTGAGCAGGTCGTCCTTGACAACGCCGCCATCGTCGCTGATGTGGTGGAGCTGTTCCGGATCCGATTCGATCCAGGATTTGCAGGTGATCGGGAGTCCGAAACCGAACTGATCACACACCGGATCGACGCTGCGCTTGACGACGTTGTGAGTCTTGACGCTGATCGAATCATGCGATCGCTTACCAGTTTGGTACTGGCCACCCAACGAACAAATTTCTTCCTCAGATCAGATGAGGGGGACGATGTGGCAGCTGTTGCTTTCAAATTCGATCCCAGCGGGATCGCTGAACTTCCGTTACCTCATCCAGCCCGAGAAATCTGGGTGTACTCGACGAGGGTGGAAGGTGTTCACCTTCGCTTTGGTGACGTTGCTCGTGGTGGGTTGCGCTGGAGTGATCGACGAGATGATTTTCGAACTGAAGTGCTTGGTTTGGTCAAGGCGCAGGAGGTGAAGAACGCCGTCATAGTCCCAGTCGGTGCAAAAGGAGGATTCTTTCCCAAGCGTCTTCCCGACCCTGCCGTTGATCGAGGCTTGTGGCTAGAAGAAGGGCGAGCGGCTTACCGAATTTTCGTGTCATCGATGCTCGACATAACGGACAACATCGTCGCGGGAGTTGTTACCCCACCATTGAATGTCGTTCGATATGACGGCGATGACCCGTATCTAGTAGTAGCTGCAGATAAGGGCACTGCGACTTTTTCGGATCTGGCGAACTCCATCTCAGCCGAATTCGGATTCTGGCTCGGCGACGCATTCGCATCCGGTGGATCTGTCGGCTATGACCACAAAGCTATGGGAATCACTGCACGGGGAGCCTGGATATCGGTGCAACGGCACTTCCGCGAACTTGATCTAGATACCCAGACCCAAGATTTCACGGTTGTGGGTATCGGAGACATGAGTGGAGACGTGTTTGGCAATGGCATGCTGCTCAGCGATCACATTCGACTCGTTGCGGCCTTCGACCATCGCCACATATTCATAGATCCTGATCCAGCAACTGCAACAGCAATGGCTGAGCGAAGGCGACTGTTTGCAATTCCGCAATCGTCATGGAATGACTACAACCCCACCCTTATCTCTGCAGGTGGCGGTGTGTTTTCACGCTCTGCCAAGTCCATCCCGTTGAACGATGAAATCCGTTCAGCATTAGGAATTGTCGAGGCTACCCCCCATTGCACGCCTGCTGAATTGATCTCAGCGATCCTCAAGGCCCCGGTCGATTTGCTCTGGAACGGTGGAATCGGGACATATGTGCGAGCAAGTACCGAAACCAATCTTGACGTTGGCGACAAGTCCAATGATGCAATTCGAGTCACCGGAGAAGACCTACGTTGCAGGGTGATCGGGGAGGGCGGCAACCTCGGATTGACCCAGAAGGGACGGGTCGAAGCAGCTCGGCGCGGGATAAAACTGAACACCGACGCTATCGACAACTCAGCCGGAGTGGATACATCAGATCACGAGGTGAACATCAAGATTTTGCTCGATGCCCTAGTGGTGCGCGGTGAATTATCTGAATCCGACCGCAATCAACTGTTGGTGGAAATGACCGACGAAATTTCCAAGATGGTCTTGGAAGATAACTACGACCAGAACGTGGTGCTGGGTAATGCCCGTCGTGGTGCCGTCTCACTCGTCACGGTGCACCAACGAATGATCCGAGAGATGGAACGTCGAGGACTCATGAACCGCAGCATTGAGTCCCTGCCCGATGATGAAGAGTTCGCAACTCGAAGGGCAGCGGGAGAGGCGTTGACGTCACCTGAGTTGGCTGTGTTGCTGGCCTACGCAAAGATCTGGACGACTGCCAATTTGAATAAGTCCAACCTGTCGAATGACCCGTGGTTCACCAAGACTCTCCGGGGTTACTTCCCATCGATCTTGCGGGAGCGATTCTCGGCAGGCATCGATGCCCACCCTCTACGCGATCAGATCATCAACACTGTGGTGGTCAACAACATCATCAACGTGGGTGGCGTTACCTTCGTTTTCCGCGCTATTGAGGAAACTGGCGCTAGTGCTGAACAAGTTATTCGAGCGGCAACTGTTGCCATGGAGATCTTTGGCATTCGGAAATTTTGGGACTGGATCAACAGTCTTGACAACGAGATTTCCACATCGGCTCAGTCAGCCCTTCAACTCGAAACCAGAAGGCTCTTTGACCGTGCGACCCGCTGGTTCCTGCAGACCCGCGGAGGTGAGATAGATATTGAGGCTGAGGTTTCCTCCTTTGCGCCGATCATTGCGGCCCACGCAGACGGAATCTGGTACATGTTGCACGGCAACGAAGTTGAGCGATTCACCAGGCGAGTTGCAAGGTTTGTTGAGGCAGGAGCACCAGAGGAGCTCGCTAAGGCAGCGGCGGCTTCGTTGGATATCTACGCACTTCTTGACATCACTGATATCTGCAAGCGCACAGGAGAGTCTGCGGAAACCGTTGTTCCGCTCTACTTCACCTTGTCTGATCGATACGACGTTGATCGGACGCTGATTCGAATCACGGAACTGTCGCGAGGTGATCGATGGACCGCACTGGCGCGGCAGGCGCTGCGAAGTGATCTTTATCAAGTCATCGCCGACCTCACCTCGCGCGTGATCCTGGCAACCGATGTGCACGCAAACCCTGAAGGGCGGGTAGAAGCCTGGGAAGCGATGCATGCCGAGGGAGTCTCGCGTGCGCGAACCACGCTGGAGGAGATCGCGGCGATCGAAAATCCAGACTTGGCCACGTTGTCCGTGTGTCTTCGGGTCCTTCGAAATCTGGTGGCTCAGGGTGCTATCTCGCAGAGTGCCTCCATAGACGTGCAGTTGCAATGAATGTGCAAGTGATCGGGTAGGCCCCTGAAGCTCAGCCAGTCGTCGTTAATCTTGATTGAAGTATCAAGTAATCACGAGGAGATGGCTGTGTCGCTGCAACCGTTGGTTGATCCCGCAGAGAGCCTGTCGGTCGATGAAGTGCGCCGGTATAGCCGGCACCTGATCATTCCTGATGTCGGCATGATCGGTCAGAAGCGCCTGAAGAACGCCAAGGTTCTGTGCGTTGGTGCCGGTGGCCTCGGCTCGCCCGCCTTGATGTATTTGGCAGCCGCGGGCGTGGGAACCTTGGGCATCGTTGAGTTCGACACGGT
>CAIXFB010000004.1 GCA_903918595.1 uncultured Actinomycetes bacterium | reverse complement strand
GCAAGTTTGGTGGCCTCGTTGAACAGGGTGTTCAAGTTGGGGTACTTCTCAAAGTGCGGGGGCTTGAAGTAGTCGGTCCAGAGCACCCACAGGTGGTGCTTGACCAAGTCCGAACGCTCTTCTTTGATGGTGATGGCGCGTGTCTTGAAGTCGACGTCGTCGGAAGCGGCATATTTCTGCATGCACGCCTTAACCGATTCTGCTTCGAGCCGTGCCTGAGCTGGGTCATAGACGCCACAGGGCAAATCACAGTGGGCGTGCGCGGTAACGGTGGGAACGAGTGCATTCACAATGCGCGAGAGCATGGGTACTCCTCATAGGTCGGGCTGATTGAATCAGTGATGAGGAGCCTAGTCCCGGTCATAGTTTTGGGCAGGGCGAGGATGTGCACATGGCTTGGCTCTTTCGTGTGCGAGTAGTCGGCCCATCCATGGAACCGGTCCTGCACAACGGGCAACTGTGCTGGGCCCGCCGAGGTGGGCACCGGCCAGGCCGGATCGCAGTTCTCATGGAGCCCGGTCGCCCCGATTTGGTTGTGGTCAAACGGCTCATTCGGAGAGGCGCAGTTGGCTGGTGGGTTGAAGGCGAGAACTCTGCCGCCAGTACAGACAGCAGATCCTTCGGTGAGGTTCCCGATGATCAGATTCTGGGGACCCTGATCGGTTACCGCAGCCATGCTTCGAGTCACTAAAGTCTCACCATGTTTGCTGCATTCGCCCACGCGATCAACCCGACCGAACCGCTCGAAGCACTGACCGTCGGGGAGATAGATCCGCCGGAAACACCAGCCGACTGGGTAACGGTCAATGTGCGGGCGGCCAGCATCAACCACCACGACGTGTGGGCGCTTCGAGGTCAGGCGCTTCGAGCTGATCAGGTTCCCATGATCTTGGGCACCGACGCTGCAGGTGTCACCCTCGACGGTCAAGAAGTCATCGTCTACGCCGTGGTCGGAGATCCGGCTGCTGGATTTGGTGATGAAACGACCGATCCCAATCGAACGATGCTCTCGGAGAAGTACCCGGGCACCCTCGCCGAATACGTCCGCGTTCCTGTCCGGAATCTCGTTCCAAAGCCGGCTAACTTGACGTGGGAAGAGGCATCTTGCCTGCCGACCGCTTATCTGACCGCCTACCGCATGCTCACCACGCGCGGCCAGGTGCAGGCCGGAGAGACCGTTCTGGTGCAGGGAGCAGCTGGCGGAGTTGCAACGGCGTGCATAGTTCTGGCCCGGGCCATGGGCGCCCGAGTCTGGGTCACTTCGCGCGAGGAAGAAAAGCGCGAATGGGCACTGGGGATTGGCGCTGACCAAGCTTTTGAATCAGGTGCTCGGTTGCCAGACAAAGTCGATGCAGTGATGGAAACAGTTGGTGCCGCCACGTGGGAGCACTCGATCAAATCCTTGCGAGCTGGTGGGCGAATCGTTATTTCAGGGGCCACATCGGGAGCGATGCCACCCGCCCAACTGAATCGAGTGTTCTTCCTTCAACTCAGTGTGATCGGTTCCACGATGGGAACGCTGGGCGAGTTCACAGACCTGATCGCCTTTCTCGAACGTACGGGTGCTCGGCCAGTCATAGATCGTGTGTTGCCTTTGGCGCAGGCACGTGATGCGTTAGCCGCTATGGCGACAGGCGACGTCAAGGGAAAGATCGTGTTAATTCCGTGAAATGGGCTATCCATACAAATACGGTGAATCTCGGGCCGACTGCGTGAGGTCCCCGAGGGTGGCGATGAGGTCGGGAGCCGGAAGCGGTGCCGATACTCGTGTCATGACGCGTACACCCTCGACCCGGCACGTTTCCCCAACCCCACTTCGGTCGGCAAGAGGTATCTTGAATCTCAGTGTCATGGGAATGCATTCCTGGACTGAGGTTCGATGAAGATCATTTCGATCATCACGTCTGTGTTGCCTAGTAAGTCTGATTGGCTGGCGGAGACATGGGCGAGCGTTGCTGAACAGCCTCTGCCACTGGGCTGGGCTCTCGAGTGGATCCTCCAGGTAGACGGCACCGAGACTCTGAAGGTTGATCTGCCGAGTGACCCACGAATCAAGAAGCAAGTCAACGCTGCAACGTTTGGTCCGGCAGTGTCTCGCAATGTCGGGCTCGCTCGAAGCGTGGGTGACTTGATCAAAGTGCTCGATGGGGATGACCAATTAACCGATTCTTCGCTGCAACGCGATATCGAGATTCTTTCTTCCCATCCTGACGTTGGCTGGGTCACCAGCAGCGTCCTCGACGTGCTGCCGGATGGGCGTCACGCGGGCTTTGAAGGTGATCCTCCGCCAGGCCCAATTGACCGCGGGACCGTCGTAGATTATTGGCGAAATCACGACCATCGTGCATTAGTCCATCCAGCTACCATGTGTGTTCGCCGCAAAATCATTGTCGGTCTGGGTGGTTGGATGGCGCTGCCGTCATCGGAAGACACTGGATTGTTGCTCGCTCTTGACGCGGTGGCAAACGGCTACTTCCTATCGGAACCCGGCTTGCTCTACCGCAAGTGGTCTCAGCAAATGACAGCTTCATCGGAACATAGGGATGAGACGTCACGTGCCCAGAGGTGTGCGCTGATTGATGAGCGAGCAACCCTCCTGGCGGGCGGTCTATCTGAACTATCGAACCGTGATTAAACGCCCCCCTCCGGCACCCAATGCCTGCTCAAGTCCCCCCACTCACGCATCATGCGTCAAACGCCTGTTTCCCGCTGTCGTTGTTTGGAGAGCCCATTCCGTGAAAACCGCTGTGCTCAATCCTCTTCTGAATCATCGTCAAGCCGAGCAAGCCAAGTGGCAAGGCGCTCGATAGGAACCTCGAATTCGGGATTGAGGTCCACGAAGGTGCGCAGCTCTTCAGCGAGCCACGCGATCGTGATTTCTTCCTGGCCTCGTCGTTTTTCTAATTCCTCAATGCCTCGGTCAGTGAAATACATGCCGCACTCTCACTACGCGAAAGCTTGCTCGACGACGAGATTCTGCTCGACCTCATGCCGTTGATGAGTCCCTGCAGCGGGGGAGGACGATGAAGGCCTCGACACGCATTCCACCGGCCGGCCAATAACCCCGGGCACATTGATCGCGATGAAGCTCCAAGCACCTTGGTTAGCCGGCTCCTCCTGCACCCAGCGGATCCGCGCATTCGGGTAGGCGTCAAGAATCTCTTTCATGCGCATGGGCAGCGGATACAGGCGCTCCATCCGCATGATCGCGGTGTTGGTGATTCCCATGCGCTCGCGATACGCGGCCAGGTCGTAGTAGACCTTGCCGCTGCACAGCAGCACCGTTTCGATGTGTGGACCGATGTGCTCTGGATCTTGCAAGAGTGGCTGGAACACCCCTGACGTGAAGTCCTCCTTCGAGGAGACGGCCTGCTTAGCCCGCAAGAGCGACTTCGGAGTGAAGATGATCAGCGGACGAGTGAGTTTGCTGAGCACCTGCCAGCGCAAGAGATGGAAATAGGAAGCTGGCGTCGATGGGACGGCAACAGTCATGTTGTCCTGGGCGCACATTTGCAGGAAGCGTTCGATCCGGGCACTCGAGTGGTCTGGACCTTGGCCTTCAAAGCCGTGGGGGAGAAGCAAGGTGACTGCTGAACGCTGACCCCACTTCTGCTCGCCAGAGGAAATGAACTCATCGATGATCGTTTGGGCACCATTGACGAAGTCACCAAACTGGGCCTCCCACATGACGAGAGCGTCCGGACGCGCCACTGAATATCCGTACTCGAATCCGAGGACTGCAAATTCGCTGAGCGACGAGTCATACACATACAGCTTGCCGCCATCGCGGTAGCAGGCCTTGAGTGGCTTGTATTGCCAACCCGTTTCTTTGTCGACGATGACCATGTGACGATGACCAAAGGTGCCTCGACGTGAGTCTTGACCAGAAAGTCGAACGGTGCGGCCTTCCATCAACAATGAGCCCACAGCCAGGGCTTCACCCATGCCCCAATCGATGGTGTTTTCAGCGACCATCTGCTCGCGACGCTGCAATTGCGGTGCCAGTCGCGGGTGCACGGTGAAACCTTCTGGCATGGTGAGTTGTGAGGTGATGACGGTGTCGATCTGCTCGCTGGTGATCGCGGTCGGAACTTCCGTCGCCGGACTCTGCGGAATGAGATCTATCTGCCCGGTTTCGAGGATTTTTTCGCTGGCCTTGCTGAAGACATCGTCACCTACTGGCGTGCGTGTCTGCTGGAAGACATTTTCCAGTTGCTCCTGAAAATGGCGCAAGGCCTCTTCTGCCTCATCCAAGGTGATATCGCCACGGCCGATGAGTGATTCCGTGTAGTGCTTTCGCACGGAGCGTTTGGCGTCGATGATCTTGTACATCAACGGTTGCGTGAGCGAAGGGTCGTCGGCTTCGTTGTGTCCGCGCCTGCGGTAACACACCAGATCAATCACGACGTCTTTGTTGAACGCTTGGCGGTAGGCGAACGCAAGCTCAGCAACTCGAACCACCGCTTCGGGGTCATCGCCATTCACATGGAAAATTGGCGACTGAATTGTGCGTGCGATGTCGGTTGCGTACACCGACGAACGGCTGTACTGCGGAGACGTAGTGAATCCCACTTGGTTGTTCACGACGATATGAACTGTTCCGCCAGTCTTGTAGCCCTGCAGCTGCGACAGGTTCAGAGTTTCGACGACCACTCCTTGACCAGCGAATGCTGCGTCACCGTGAATGAGAACGGGTAAGACGGCAAATCGATTGTCGCGCGGAAGTAGGTCTTGCTTCGCGCGGACAATTCCTTCAAGTACGGGGTTGACCGCCTCGAGGTGCGAAGGATTAGCAGCCAAATAGACCTTGGTAGAGGCACCGTCTGGAGCGATGAATGAGCCCTCAGCACCTAGGTGGTACTTCACATCTCCGGAACCCTGAACGGAATTCTCCTCGAAGTTACCCTCGAACTCCCGGAAAATCTGGGCGTAGGACTTGCCCGCGATATTGGCGAGAACGTTCAACCGGCCGCGGTGTGGCATGCCGATGGCGACCTCTTGGATCTCATCGTGAGCAGCTTCAGAAAGCACCGCATCGAGGAGCGGGATCAGCGACTCCGCGCCTTCAAGAGAAAAGCGCTTTTGTCCTACATATTTTGTTTGCAGGAACGATTCGAGTGCTTCGCCTTCATTGAGTTTGCGCAAGATACGAAGTTGCTCTTCGCGATCGGGCTTCGCGTGGGGCACCTCAACGCGCTCCTGAATCCATTTGCGCTGTTCTGGGTCCTGGATGTGCATGTACTCAATGCCGATGGTGCGGGTATAGGAATCGCGCAGAACACCCAAGATCTCACGCAACTTCATGAGCGGGCGATCGCCAAAACCGCCCGTCGCGAATTCACGGTCAAGGTCCCACAGAGTCAGACCGTGCGAGAGCACATCGAGATCTGGGTGGGTGCGCTGCTGGTACTCGAGCGGATCCGTATCGGCCATGAGGTGCCCGCGAACGCGATACGCATGAATGATTTCTTGAACGCGAACGGTCTTATCAAGATCGGTCTCGTGGCTCGCCGAAACGTCGTGCGCCCAGCGAACCGGCTCATAAGGAATCCGGAGGGAACTGAAAATATCGTCGTAGAACCCATTTTCACCGAGAAGAAGTTGATGGATTCGGCGAAGGAATTCACCCGACTGGGCACCTTGAATGATTCGGTGGTCATAGGTGGAGGTCAGCGTCAAGATTTTTGAGACGGCGTTACGAGCAATGGATTCAGGCGATGCGCCCTGCCACTCTGCTGGGTACTCCATCGCGCCGACACCAACGATGGTGCCTTGACCCTCCATGAGGCGGGGAACCGAATGATTGGTGCCGATCGTGCCTGGGTTGGTCAGTGAAATCGAAGTGCCGGCAAAATCATCGACTGTCAGCTTTCCAGTTCGCGCTCGTCGCACTAATTCTTCATAAGTTGACCAGAACGTAACAAAGTCCATGTCCTGCGCACCCTTGATGCACGGGACCATGAGTTGGCGCGTGCCATCGGGCTTTGCCAGATCAATGGCGAGGCCAAGATTGACCTCTGGATTGATGATCAGTGTGGGCTTGCCATCGACAACGGCAAAGGCGTTGTTCATTTCAGGGACTTCAGCGAGGGCTCGAACCAGTGCCCAACCGATCAGGTGGGTGAAAGAAACTTTGCCGCCTCGACCGCGGGCGAGATTGTTATTGATCACGACTCGGTTGTCGATCATCAACTTCGCTGGGACAGCCCGAACGCTGGTCGCCGTTGGCACCGAGAGGCTGGCATCCATATTGATCACAACCCGGGCCGCCGGACCCTTCAGCGTGACAGTTTCATGCGCGATGTTCGCGGTTGCTGGAACCGAGGGGGGTGGGGTCAGTGCTGGCGCTGGTGCCGCAGGGGTGCTGCTGGGGGCGGGCTTCGCGTCCTCAGCAGCTAAGCGGGCTTGAGCGGCCACTGGTGAGTGCTCAGCGGGCGTGTAGTCCGCGAAGAATTCCCACCATGCTGGATCCACAGAGCTTTTATCATCGAGGAACTGTTGGTAGATCTCATCCACCAGCCACTCATTGGGACCAAAACCGGAAACTGGCCCAGAAATGGTTGGAGTTGAGATCGGGTTCGGGCTCGGGTCATACGACTGACCCGGGGTCGGTGTCGCCACGGTGCATCCTCCGGCGCGAAATTGCCCTTGTGGGCGCTTACTGACGCACTCAGCCTAGTAGCAGCGTGACTGACCCATAAATTGCGGATGCGGGATGTTCCATGGAACGGCACGCTTGCGACATGAGCACGGTGGAACGTGAAGTCGACGTTGACGGCAAAGTGGTTCTCATTACAGGCGGCTCTCG
>CAIXFB010000003.1 GCA_903918595.1 uncultured Actinomycetes bacterium | reverse complement strand
CGCAAATGCTCTTAAAATTCTCTTCGAGATAGACCAAAAGCTGACAGATCGGAAGGTCTACGGTATAGGGGAATTACTTGTTCGGCATTGGGCTTACGCCGGTGACGGCGGAAAAGTCGGGCAGCACGCCGAAATTGATAAACCGCTAGATTCTGTATTTTTCCGAATGATCGCTGCTTTAGCCCTCAAGCATGATGTACCGCTCGTGATCCACATGGAGGGTTATCCCCGACTTGTTCGGCAGCTCGAAGCGGTGCTTGGGCAAATGCCTCAACTAAAACTGATATGGGCCCACGGCTGTGGACGACTTAATGCGGAAATAATCCGAAAATTGATGGACACTCTTCCCCAGCTCTATTGCGACCTATCTAATATGACTAATACTGGTGGCTACGGAAGCGGTTGGCCAAGAGCAGAAGAATTCACTGCGAGGATGGAGGAGCAAGGAGTATTGCTGGCAGCTTATCGTACATTAATTCTCGATAACCCTGACCGGTTTTACATTGGTATGGATGTGGCTCATCGTAGCCGTTGGGATATGCAAGAGGGTAATACATTTGAGAAGCGGGTAAATCGAACACGTGAGTTACTCAAGCAATTACCTGAACCGATAGCCAGTAAGCTTGCGCATGCAAACGTCGTACGGATATTTAGGTTGCCGTTAAATATGCAGTAAAACCGGATTGTTAAGTAATTCAATAGTTGTGAGATCGCCGAGGCCGAGGTTGCGGTGTGGCCCACTCGTGTCGGTGTGTGGCAAGACGTGTCCCCTGTTGCGCCCTGGGAGTGGCGACATAAGAAGTGGGAGTTTGTCGAGGCACCGGGTACTCTCCAAAGCGTCGCAGACATTGGCTGGCGTGAGTTGCAAGACGACATCGTGTAGCGGCAGGGGTGGGTTTGATACACAAGTTACAGAACATTCCACGCTTCTATCGGCAACACTGAATTCCGCGGAGCAATCCAGTCTAGGATCCGCAGACCCCAAAGATTCGTGAGTATTGCGACCATAGCATGGGCTGAAGCCTAGCCAGGCATTCCCAATGTTATCGAGAGAGCCTACAATTATCTTCGGCGTTATGAGTACATCGATCAGCTGAACCCAATGACGTCGAGCGGTAGCGTCAAACTGTTTGCTGAAATGTGTCTTGGGATCGGGGAGAAGGCCAGCCCGTCCATTTCAGCAACTGTGAGGTGACCATGCTACGACCCTTTCTCGGATTTGTGTTTGCCACATTGACTCTCTTCATCCAACTGCCTTCAAATGCCGAAATCGATGAGGCTTCCTTGGGTAAAGCGCGCTCATACCCGGCAGCACCATCGCTTGAACAGGCTGGCAGCAATGAATTTATCGTCTGGACCAACAGTGGTGGCTATGAGAGCCTGATGCGTTTCAAAACGATCAAGCCGGGCACGCCAACCCGTCTTTCCAGATCCGAGAAACCCATTCCTGTTTCATACGAGTTCTCTGGTAAGACGCACTCCCTGAAAGACTACTTAGATCAGCGCAGGGTGACCAGTTTGCTGATCATGAAGGATGGCGTGGTTCATCACGAGCATTACCAGTACGAGCGCAATGATCGGCATCGCTTCAATTCAGCCTCGATGGGAAAATCTGTTGTGGGCTTGCTGATAGGACTGGCCATACAAGACGGGGCCATCCAGTCCGTCGATGATCTGGCGGTCAAATACATTCCTGAAATCAAAGGCACTGCTTTCGACAAGTTGACGGTCAAGCACCTACTCACCATGTCAACGGGTTTGGCGTGGAGTGAAGGCGCTGCGGCTGGCGCTCAATACGCCAAGATGCTCCACATCATGGGGCAGACTGGTGGCTTGGAT
>CAIXFB010000002.1 GCA_903918595.1 uncultured Actinomycetes bacterium | reverse complement strand
TTTATGGGATCAAGGCCGGTCATTTCAAGGTCGATCCAGACCAGACGTTCGTTGGCTGCCATAACGCCACCCTAGAAGGGGAGCGAGTCGTGAGGGGGTGGCGGGTCAGATCCCGATCCAGCGCACCATGTCAGTCTCGGTGACGATGCCCACGAGGCGATCATTCACATCAACTACCGGAAGGGCCTCTGCATGATTATCGGTCATCATGTGAGCAGTGGCGCGTAGATCATCACCCGGCTGGGCAAACACCACTGGTACTCGAGTCATGACGTCACGAACCGGCTTCGAGCCAAGGTGCTCCGGGGTGGTCGGGATTTCAGCGAGGATGTTGCGGTCGCTCAGCATGCCGATGCAGGCACCGCTCGCGTCAATGACGACCAGATGGCGAAGACCAGAAACAAAGAGCAATTGCCATGCATCCCAGAGTGAGTCGCCCACCTCTACGGTAAGCGCCGGCCGCGACATGATGTCGGCGACAGTGCTCATGCCACGTCATCTTCTTCATCTATTAGGGGCACAACCGCAACTGGCACGGGTGCACGGTGCAAAAGCCCGTTGCTGACTGAACCGAGAACAGCGCCAACGGCAGGACCGTGGCCGCGGGTTCCCACCACGATCAACGCTGCATCAACGGATGCCTCAAGAATCGCCTGCACGGCTGGAGCTCGGACCAGGCGTTCTTGCACGGTCACGTCCGGGTAGTCCGTTCTAAATCCTGCAAGGACCTCGGCCGCGAGGCGAATCTCGCTATCTGCAACGTCGGCGAGCGGGAAGGGCACTGCACCTTGCGGGGTGATGATGAGGTCATAAGCAGGAACGTCCCAGGCATGGATGGCAATCAATTCCCAGCCGTGCCGGCTGGCCTCATCGAATGCGAAAGCGATCGCCGCCATGGAATGAGGCGAACCGTCAATGCCCACGACGACTTGATGGGCACTCGCGCGCGGCTGCTCACGGAGTATCACCGTGGGGCACTGCGCATGGGAGGCAACCTGGGTTCCCACCGAACCAACCAGTAGACCCTTGAACCCACCGTGGCCTCGCGATCCGAGCACAAGAAGATCTGCGGACTCGGATGCTTGGATCATGAGTGCGCTGGCCGAACCGATTTGAATTTCGATGGTGATGTCGTCACCCTCGAGCCCGTCGGCGATCTTTCCCAGCTCCGTCATGGCCTCCTCCCGCATAGTGTCGAGAATGTCTAGGCGAGGTGGCAAACCGATGGAAAACCCGCCGCCCATTACGGGCGGAACGAGAGCGTGCGCGAGAGTCAAACCCCGTCCACGCGCAACAGCTTCCGCAGCCGCCCAACGAGCAGCATTGAGTGCGGAAACGGAGCCATCGATAGCAACGACGATGCGGCCAGCCCAAGCAGTGTGATCCATCTACCAAGAATGCACGAGATGTGATGGAAAATCCCCGGAAGTCTGGCCTAGAAAGGAAGGACCTTGG
Source organism: uncultured Actinomycetes bacterium (assembly GCA_903918595.1). Lineage (GTDB taxonomy): Bacteria > Actinomycetota > Actinomycetes > S36-B12 > S36-B12 > CAIXFB01. The sequence goes on along the minus strand of CAIXFB010000002.1, from coordinate 5,139 downwards.
TCCTACCTTTCTGGCTATGCCAGCGCGTCACGCTTTCGGATGAGCAAAGCCAGTGTCGCGACGACGGGCATCACCATGATGATTGAGCCCAGCATTGCCATGGCAACATAGATATCGCCCGTTTCGCCAAGTAATGGCTTCACCATGACAGACACCGCGTAAATCGCGTAGAGGATTGCGGGCTGAACCATGAAAGCCGTGGGCAAGGCCCCGGAGAAAAGGGGAGTCTTCATGGTGCGGACGAGCAGAATCCCGATGAGGAGCGAGTAGACGAACACGGTGCCAACCCAGCCATAGAAATTATGGGCGGGAACACCAAAGAACGCCCCACCGTCCTCCCAGGTCCACTGTCCCAGCAATGTTGACTGGATAGGGTCGAGAGCAAGATCGTTCATCGTTGCGAGCAGGCCGGTGAGCAGAGCCGTGACAACGAGCCGGCCTCCGCGGATCTTGGCCGAATATGCCTCGGCGCCCCCGGTTACCAGGACGCGCGCCATCATGTAGCTGACGTAACCAATCGAGAAATAGGCCAACATGATCAGTGGTGGCACTTCTCCGATTAACGGCCCGAGCAGGGTGTCCGAGTAGTAGTAGTTGCCAAAAGTAAGACCTGTGTGGGTGCCGATGAATTCCGAAAGGTACGAAACGGCAAAGACGATGCCGAGGGCGGCGAAGGCGATCGACCATCGGGTCCAGGTTGCAAAATGGATGATTGCGAATGCCACCTGCATTTCTGCCAGCAGGAACGCGATCCCATCTGGCAGGAAGGATCCGGCAACACCAGAGATCAAGGCGAGAACGAGGAGAACCCAGAGCAGTCGCTGCCGACCAACTGAAACAAGTTGCATGATGTGAGCGTCCTTCCACTACTCCAGTTCTTCACTATCCGAACCGAAGTGTAGGGCTGCTTCAGCCTTGCAAATGCCTTTGCAGGAAATCGAAGCGTGCTTTCCATGCCCGCTTCGCCAAGCGCGATCGTCCGGCGACGTAATCAAACCCGTGCGGTGCGCCATTCCAAACATGGAACTCGACTTCAACGCCTGCGGTTCGCAGATGATCGGCGAAGGCCGCATCTTCGTCATGAAAAATGTCCATCGTTCCGGTATCGATAAATGTGGGGGGTAACCCGGCCAGCTCGGTCGCCAGAGCGGGGGAGGCGGTGGCCGGTGGCACCTCAGCACCGTCTTTGCCGAGGTATGCAGTCCAGGCGGTGAGGTTGTCGGCAAATGTCCAGCCAATGAATCGGCCGGTATAGCGCGGATCGGGAACTACTGTCCGGTAGTCCAGCATCGGGTACACGAGCAACTGGCACTTGATTGCAGGGCCACGTTCATCTTGATTGCGCAAGACGGTTGCAGCCGCGAGGCATCCGCCAGCGCTGTCTCCCGCAATCCCGATGCGCTTGGCATCTAGTCCGAGATCCGCAGCATGCGCATGCAACCAGCGCAGCGCAAACGTGGTGTCGTTGAGTGCTGCGGGGTAGGGGTGTTCGGGCGCGAGTCGATAGTCAACGGAGACCACCGTGATACCGGTGCCACTCGCGTAGTGCATGCAGCGAGAGTCATACCCATCAAGGCTGCCGCCGATCAGTCCGCCGCCATGTATGTAAAGAATCGAAGCGCGCGAGGTGCTGCCACGTTTGCGATAGATCCGCACCCGAATCGGATCGCGATCAGGAACGTTGATGAGTCGATCCTCGGCCACGACATCTGTTGCTCGCACAAATCGAGCATCGGCAAGTTCCTCAAAGACCGCGCCGTTACTTCGTCGTGTTTCGATATCCCCGATCGCGGGCACTGTCATGCCCTTCATGCCGCGAGCCATAGGAAGTGTCGCCAACAGCACACCAATATCGACCCCTGCGATGTTCACGGGGTTAGTCTGAACCATGCGTAGTTCGCGTGCAGGCGCCGGTGGCGTCCTTTGTGGTTCCCTGATCATGAGCGCCCTCGTTGCGGCTGGACTTTTCCTAGCCCCCGTTGCGCAGGCAGCACCCATCCCTGCCCCTGAGCCGGTCGCAGCCGCGCTCGCTGGATTTGAGTCAGACCCGCAGGCGGCCATGACTGGGTGGGCTGGGTGGGCGGCAACCCAACCGATGCGGTACTCGCTCAATGACAAGCCGCGCCAATTTCGCAGCATCTGTCAGATTGATGCGGCTGGCACTTCGCGATGTGATGACTTCGTTCGGATCATCGGTAGAGGCGGTCGGGATATGGGAATGAAGCGCACCTCCGAGGTCATCACCACCGCAGATCGGAAGCAGTACTTCCGTGATGTGCCATTGAAGAAATGGAATGCGAACAAGTTTGGGGCAAACACCAATCCGATCAGCAATACGGGGCGCTTCTATTCCTATAACCCGTGGCAGCCGTGGGGAACACCTGGCATCGCGATCAGCACATCGATCGACGCTGATGGTTACCGTGTGGTTCGGGTGAGTAATCCGGCTCCCGGCGATGATCAACCATCGGTCACGGTGACTCGAGTTTCACCAGATGGCTCAAAGGCTGAACTGATTGAGCAAACGGTGAAGGGGAAGAACCTTTCGGTGAATCGGATTTCTATGGCCGACGTGGCAACGATCAAGATCCCGCGTTGATCGCAGTGGTCAGGCATTCAACAATCAACTCGTGATCTTGCACTTGGGGCAAACCGGAGATTCCTAGGAAGCCAACCGTTCCGGTACCGACAACTTCAATTGGCCAACCGCCACCGTGTGCCGCGTAATCGTGGCTGGGCAGCTGAGTGGCTTCGATGAATTCTTGACCCTTCTCCTCGTACTCGATACGGGCCGCCATTGTCGACATGTTGAGGCGCTCAACCACATTTCGCTTGCGTCGCAGCCAGTCGTCGTTGTCTCGTGAAGAGCCAGGAAGGGCAGCTTTGAACACGAGGCGGCCGGTGTGCCACACCTCGATCGCCACCGGAAGAGAACGTGTGCGGGCTATTCCGAGTGCTATCTCACCGAGAGCAACTGCTTGGGAAAGGTCGAATGACGCAAAGACCAATTTTGCTGCCTGGTCACGCAATTGCTCTGAGGTGAAATTTCCAGTGGTGGTGTAGGTCATGGCCTATTCCAGCACAGTCTCAAACGCCGTCGGTGAAGACAGAAATAAGGGTGGGCAACATCACGATGAGCCAGAAGATCAAGTACCCGAGGCTGGCGAACTTCACGATGGTCCAACCCCGGCGCGCGTTGTATTCGCGGGCATTCGCTGCGTAGTGCCAGCCGACCATGAGGAACAACCCGGCGACCATCGCACCGATGTTGAGCCAAAGGTCGTCCATTGCCGTCCATTCTCTGCCGGTCAGATCAACGTTTTCATGAGTGTAGACGTGCGGCGTGTCGGATGATTGACATGTATAGGGATATACAGTAATCTTGTACACGTATAGACAACCAAAGGAGTTGGAATGAATCTTCCCTTCATGACCGGCCGTCGAGGACCCCGCGGAGCAACGGTGGTGCTGCCGCAATCCGCGCATCACATTGAGTCCGATTTCAGTTACCAGCTTTGCCGCTTTGTGCTCGATTGCTCGTGCGGTGCCCACCATGACACGCCCTTCATTGATGAGGCGTTGGAATGGCGCGAGTTGCACGAGCAGTTGGCCCCGCTCGCTGACCAGTTGGCCTAGTCCGTGGCTAAGCCGTCGGCCTCCGCGAAAGCCGAGGCCGGCAAGTCACTCGCTAAAGCGACCAAACAGTGGCGTGATGCCAAGAAGAAAGAGCGATCGGCGCGTGATGCTCTTGCTGTTCTCGTGCGTGAGGTAGTCGAAGCCGATGTCATGTCTGAAAACAAGGTTTCTGAAGTCACCGACATTCCGCGCATGACGATTCGGAAGATGCTCGGGAAAGACTGACTCTTCGCGTTCCTCGATAAGGTTCACAGGTGGCGGTAAAGAGCAAATGGGCCGTTCTAGCGGTTCTCGCATCGGCCCTTGCCCTCATTTCTCTCGACAACACCATTGTCAACGTTGCCCTCCCCACTTTGCAGGAAGAACTCCGCGCCTCAACGGCTCAGTTGCAGTGGGTGGTCGATGCATACTCGGTGCTGTTTGCCGGAACGCTGTTGCTCGCCGGAAGCTTGGGCGATCGTTTCGGCCGCCGACGCATGCTCATTGTTGGTCTATTGATATTCATCCTTGCCTCATTCTCAGCAGTCTTCGCCCAAGATGCGAATGCCTTGACGCTTTCTCGAGCCTTGATGGGCATTGGCGGGGCATTCATCATGCCCTCGACGCTCAGCATCTTGGTGCAGGTCTTTACCGACCGAACCGAGCGTGCCCGAGCGATCGGCATATGGGCTGCAGTTGCCGGTGTCGGGGTAGCACTTGGTCCGATTCTCGGTGGGTTCCTGCTGGAACACTTCTCGTGGCATTCGATTTTCTGGGTCAATCCACCAGTTGCAGCGTCAGTGCTTGTAGCCACTTTGCTCCTCGTACCCGAATCGCGCGATCCCGTAAAGCCCAAGCTCGATCCTCTTGGTGCTGCGCTCTCGTCCCTTGGCGTCATCGCCCTCGTTGTGACCGTGATTGAGCTCCCTGATTCCGGGTTGAGCGCCTTGACAGTGGGAGCTGCAGCGGTGGCAGTTGTTTCACTGACTGCATTCGTGTGGTGGGAAAAGCGAGCGGCTCGTCCCATCCTGCCGATGGAACTTTTCTCATCACGGCTGTTCAGTACGTCGATCATCACCGTGGGCTTGGTCTACTTCGCTCTGATGGGTGCGATGTTTTTCCTGCCCCAGTTCTTGCAGTTGGTGCAGGGGATGACGCCGCTTGAATCGGGTATTGCGATCCTGCCGGGTGCTGGCGGGTTATTGGTTGCGTCGTTGTTTAGTCCAGGTATGGCGGAGCGAATCGGTTCTCGCAAAACAGTTGTGCTGGGTTTGACTTTGGTCACGGTCGCGATGGCGAGTTTCGCACTGTTGCGCACCGATACGTCGTACCTGTTTATCGGAATCGTGTTGGGAACGATTGGTCTTGGCCTCGGCCTCACCTTTCCGCAAGCTACAAATGGTGTGCTCGCTGCCGTTCCAGCTGAACGCGCCGGAATGGGATCTGCGGTAAACGATGCGGTAGGTGAACTTGGTGGCTCTTTTGGTGTGGCGATTCTTGGCGCCACATTGTCATTTGCCTATC
>CAIXFB010000001.1 GCA_903918595.1 uncultured Actinomycetes bacterium | reverse complement strand
GTCACCCATGAGTCAGAAATTGCAGATGACGTTCTCGCAGTTCAGGTGAGCAACGCCTCAGCCCCAAGCGAGGCGACCGTGATAGTCACCGAACTACCCATTGATCTAGCGATAATCCGCGCGGTCTAGTAGCGCGAGTTGTTCTAGCAAAAGTGCGCGTAGTTTTTCTCTGACGAGGCCCGCGTCGACATTACTTCGGTCACCTAATGGACTCGTCTCTCGCGAGGCTTTTTCTAGGAGGTCGACGCGAATTACCATCTGCTCCAGTTGGCTTTCCAATATGGATTCGGCGTCTCGAGCAATTCGTAGTTCCGAGGTTAATTGGGCGAGATCGCCCTCTACCTGATCGAGAAACTGATCGACTTCGTCGACGTCGTAACCAAGACGAAAACGCCGCGTGGAAAACGTCGCAGCTCGGACTTCAGCTGGAGTGAGCGGCATGATCAGAGCGTTCTCGCGAAATTCATCAATAACTGAACACCAATGAGCAAAATCAGGAATGCAAGATCGAATTGGACGTTGCCAAATTTAAGCGGCGGAATGATGCGCCGCAAAGCCCGCAGTGGCGGGTCCGTGATGGAGAAGACGCCCTCAGCGATTACCAAAACAAAGCCCGACGGTCGCCAAGAACGTGCGAAGAGTTGGACCAAATCGAAGACAAGACGCGCAATGAGGACCAACCAGAACAGCAGCAAAACCGTTGCCAGAATCTGGCCGACGATGTTCACTGCGGGTCTCCTCTTTTAGAACTGATGCACAAGGGTCTAACTCTGATTGAAAAAGCCATCTTCAGCGAGTTGCGCTCGAGCCTGATCTCCGACATCAACGTTAGATGGCGATAGCAGAAAAACCTTGGGGGTAACTCTTTCGATGCTCCCACGCATTCCAAACACGAGGCCCGCTGCGAAGTCAATGATCCGCTTTGCATCAGCATCATCGAGTTCGCTGAGATTCATGATGACCGGGACTCCATCGCGATAGTCCTCACCGATACGGCGGGCATCGTTGTAGGAACGCGGATGGATCGTCTCGATTCGGCTCAGGTCTGCGGCGGGGCGACGATCGGCCATCGGCGCTACAGACGGCCGACGCTCTGCACCTGAGTCATTGCGGAAGGTGCGGACCGCCCTGGACTCACTGACTGTGCGGACGCTTCGCGGGGTGTAACGATCATCGGTCTCATCTGAGTAAGAGTCGGCAAAACCACGCCGGCTCTTCGAGGATGACCTGGAATCACGCGAAGGTTGCTGCTGGTACTCGTCGACTTCGACATACTCCTCGTAGCGATCATCCTCAACGAGACCCAGATACACGGCCATCTTGCGCATACCGCCGGCCATGGCCTACCTCCTTGAAAGAATTCCTGATCACAGACACTGTGCCCCACTGACGTTACTGCACGAGTGGCCGCGCTCCCAGTATCGAGCCACCAATCCGAACCTGTGTCGCCCCGTGGGCGATGGCAGCTTCCAGATCCCCGCTCATACCCGCCGAGACAATGTCGAGATCTGGAACTGTGGACCGGAGTGCATCCACCATGGTGGATAGGCGCTCAAATGCCTCGCCAGGGTCTCCCGGGTAAGGAGCAATAGCCATCACACCCCGCACATTCAAGGCGTCAAGGGATTTCGCGTGATTCGCTAGTGCTTCCAACTCAGCAGGGTGACAGCCTCCCCGATCATCTCTGAAGGGCTCATCGAGTGACACTTGAAGCAACACATCCACCTCTCGACCCAGCGTTACAGCTGCCCGATTGAGCGAGTCAGCCAATTCCATGCGATCCACTGTTTCGATGATGTCCGCCCAAGACAGAACCGAGGCAGCTTTCTTCCGCTGCACTTGGCCGATCATGTGCCATCGCATGTCCAGCCCAGCGAGCTCTTCATGCTTACGTCGGGCTTCTTGGTCTCGGTTCTCGGCAATGTCGCGGACGCCGAGTTCAGCCAAAATAGCAATGTCGGTTGAGGGAAAGGTTTTGGTAACAACAACAAGCTGCGGCTGAACTTCTCGCCCAGCACGAAACGTGGCTGCCGCGATTCGGGCTTGCACTTCTGCGAGATTGTGGGCAATTTCCGATCGACGCGCATCAAGACTCATGGTGTTCACTCTTGCCCATCAGCGGCGCCGAACGCAATGACCATCCCTTGTCGACCAGTAACGCTGTCGCGGCGGAAAGAGAACAGGGCCTCATCCTCAACGGTGCACCCACCGACAACATGCATGCGTACGCCAAGTTCACTGAGTCGTTCACAAATGCCCGCGCGAATATCGATGGAGGGCTGTCCGTCTCTCGATGAAGTAACCGCGGCAACACTCACCCTAGGGCTCACAGCGGATACCAATTCCAAAATGCGTGCGGGCAAAACCGGATAACACTTTCCACAAATAGCAGGACCAACAACTGCCTCGAGCGGCCCGCTACTCACAGACTGCATCTGCGCGACTGTGGAGCCGACCACGTCGGCCGCCAGACCGCGCCAACCGCAGTGCACCACGCCGATAACTCCTGGGCCCGATAACGCAATGGTGGCGCAGTCCGCGCCCAATGCCGTTAGCACGAGACCAGATGATGTGCTGATCAATGCGTCCACACCCTCAACGTGTCCGGGCTCACTCACGAACCCGATCCGAGCACCATGAACTGCACCCATGGTCACAACTCGATTCCTCGGCAGTCCAAGAAGGCCAGAAACCGTCGCAAGGTTCGCGTTGACATGCCCGGGGTCATCGCCCACATGGGCGGCCAAGTTGAGTTCGTTGAATGGCGGCTTGCTCACTCCGCCATAACGACCGGTGACCGCCCAGTTAGCTGGACGGTCACCAGGTGCGGCCGAGGAGAAGACCCCGGCAGCAAGGGGAAGTGAAAAGCGCTCGCGCGTCGAGATGGGTCTCTCCGTGCTATTTCAAGAAGTCCGGCACGTCGAGGTCATCGTCGGTGTCTTCGAAAACGATCGTGCGAGGCTCCTGCACGGGACGGGACGCAATCGTGGGGATTTCGCCCGTCGAACCGCTATCCGAACGCTTTGCCTCAGCTGCCTTCTTGGCCGGTGGTTCGCCACCATCAAAGCCAGCAGCGATGACAGTGACGCGAACCTCGTCGCCCAGGGTGTCATCAATGACGGCGCCAAAAATGATGTTCGCATCGGGGTGGGCCGCATCGCTCACCAACCGTGCAGCTTCGTTGATTTCAAAAAGGCCAAGGTCACTGCCGCCCGAAATGGACAGGAGTACTCCATGCGCACCGTCGATACCAGCCTCGAGGAGGGGGCTGGAGATGGCGCGCTCGGCTGCTTCAGTAGCTCTGTCCGAGCCTCGAGCTGAGCCAATTCCCATGAGAGCAGAGCCAGCACCCTGCATCACGCTCTTCACGTCCGCAAAGTCGAGGTTGATGAGGCCCGGAGTCGTGATGAGGTCAGTGATTCCAGAGACGCCCTGCAGCAGCACATGATCTGCCTGACGGAATGCATCGATAACGCTGATCTCTCGATCCGCGAGTGAGAGCAATCGGTCATTCGGAATGACGATCAGAGTGTCTACCTCGGCGCGTAGATCCTCCACACCTTGGTCCGCCTGCGCAGCACGCCGGCGACCCTCGAAACCGAACGGACGGGTCACAACACCGATTGTGAGGGCACCGAGTGAACGGGCCACCTTGGCAACGAGAGGCGCTCCGCCCGTTCCCGTGCCGCCACCTTCACCAGCAGTGACGAACACCATGTCTGCGCCCCGAAGAACCTCTTCGATCTCTTCGATGTGGTCCTCAGCTGCCCTGCGGCCAACCTCAGGGTTAGCGCCGGCGCCAAGTCCACGCGTGAGTTCGCGGCCGATATCAAGCTTGACGTCGGCATCGCTCATCAGCAGAGCCTGCGCATCTGTGTTGATCGCGATGAACTCGACGCCCTTGAGCCCGACTTCGATCATTCGGTTGACGGCATTGACGCCACCACCTCCGATGCCCACGACCTTGATCACTGCGAGGTAATTCTGTGGAGCTGCCACAGCCTGTCCTTTCGTTTGCGTCGATGGTCATATCGACTCCCTGCCACAAACCCTCAACCTTAAGTTAAGGCTAAGAATTTGGTCCGTTTGCGGCCGCGCGGAGGTTAGGCGGTCATGCCCCTGTGGCGCAAGGTGAGAATGGGGTTAAATCAAAAAATTTTGGAAATTTTTTGAAATCCCCCTATGAATGAGGAAAAGTCTCCAGTGACCCTTTACGGTTTTTTGGGCCGTTCATTGAAGGTCGTAGGCAACTCCGGGGCACTCACGTCGTACACCTGAGCTCTTCGAGCCAGCAGCGCGGTGAGCACCTGACTCTTGAAGTCTGCTTCATCTGCGCTCCCCCAGCGCACCAGCGCACCCGAATTCAAAGTGAGCTCAACATCATCGCGGGTGGTGGCCGAGACCGATGAAACTCGGGCCAAAAGATCGGCGGGCAGTGACTCCAGGACCTCGACACCGGCCCTAAGCGCCACGCCAATTCCAGACACTTCGATCAGCCCTTTCCCTAGTGGCATCGGTGGGGCGAATGCCACACCTTGCGCGTCTACCCCGAGCCACTGGTCACCTACCTTGGTCCGAGCAACCGCTGTTCGTGGCTGAACCGCAATCACAACTTGGGAGGGCCAGCCTCGCCGAACTTCCGCCGCGGCTAACCACTGCAAGGTGAGCACCCGCTGCAGCGGAGCATTTGTGTCAAGCCGTGCAATCGGGACCCCCAGGGGAATATCAGCCAACTCGATGACCTCGAGCGCAGCAGCACCCTCAACACCGGCAACTTCGACCCGCTGCACGGAGAGAACTGGAGAAAACCAGACAAGCCAGATCAGGAAGATGCCGATCAGCACAGTGATGACAGCAATGCTTCGTCGTAATCGTCGTCGACGTTGGGCCTGACGATCCACTAAAACTGACGGATCAACTGTGGCGCCGTCAAGTGCTGGATCGGTCACGAAGCAACGCCCTCTCGAAGGAGTTCGATGACCTCGCCGCATAACAACCCAATGTCTCCAGCACCCAGAGTCATCACAATGTCTCCTGGACGGGCTCGCCGAGCCAATTGACCGGCAACGGCGGATAGCGACGGTTCAAAAACGACATGATCTGCACTCAACGGCACATGGGAGGCCATTGTTTGCCCACTCGCTCCCGGGATGGCGGTCTCCCCTGGCGCAAACACCTCCATCACAACCACGTCATCTGCCAGGCCTAGCGCTTGACCAAATTCCTTGGAGAACAGAGCCGTGCGGTAGTAGTGGTGCGCTTGGAATGCCACGATGACCCTGCCTGAACCCACTACTTCACGAGCAGCAGTCAGCGTCGCAGCGATTTCCGTTGGATGGTGTGCATAGTCATCAAAGACGCGGATGTTGTTCACCACACCCTTTAAATCAAAGCGCCTGCGCGTGCCGGTGAATTCGGCGAGTCCTGACCGCATCTGCTCGGGCGCTATGCCCAATCCAATCCCTGCAGCCCATGCACCCAAGGCATTGAGCGCGTTGTGCCGTCCGGGGACCCTCATCTCAAGAGTCCCCAACCGAACACCTTCGTGGACGGCAACGAAGCTCCAGCCGTCCGGTCCTTTTTGTTCTTCGACCATGTGAAAGTCAGCATCGGCTGAGGCGCCGTAGGTACGCACATCGACACCCGCAACTCGAGCGCGGTTCGTCATTGCCATGGCACCAGGATCGTCGGCACACGCGATCAGAAACCCACCACGATCTCGTATGCCGCGAGCGAACTCGTCAAACCCGGCCTCAATTGCTTCCAATGAGCCCCAGTGGTCGAGGTGATCGGCCTCAATATTCGTGACAATTCCTGCCACAGGCATCAATTCGAGGAAAGCTCCGTCGCTCTCGTCTGCCTCCACCACAAAAATGTCACCTGACCCCACATGGGCGTTGGCGCCAGATGCATTCAGTTCACTCCCGATTGCGAAACACGGATCGACGCCACAATGCTGAAGCGCCACGGTCAGCATCGATGTGGTGGTGGTCTTGCCATGCGTACCGGTCACCGCGACTCCCCGATATCCCGACATGACCGAGGCCAACGCCTGGGCTCTCGTCAAGATGGGAATGCCTTGTTCAAGTGCAGCCACCCGCTCGGGGTTGCTCTGCGGGATCGCGGTCGAGACTACGAGGGTGTCAATGTCTGTTACCCAACGCGCGTCATGGCCCACATGGGTAGTCATGCCGAGTGCTTGAAGCGCGGCGAGTCTGCGGGAGTCTTTAGCATCGCTGCCAGAAACCGTGACTCCTCGATCGAGCATCACCCTGGCGATTCCCGACATGCCAGCGCCACCGACACCCACAATGTGGACCCGGCCAAGATCGGACAACTTATGCGGCTGCATTTCCACGATTCCCACTCATCTCTCCAACCGAAAGAATCCAACGGGCCATGCGTTCATCAGCATCGCGATCTCCGAATTCCGCTGCTGCATGACTCATCGAAAGCAATCTCTGTTCATCGTGCAGGATTTCCGGGATAACGGTGCGCAGCCACTCCGGGGTGAGGTCTTCGTCACTGACCAGTACCCCACCTCCCGCGCTCACCACAGGCAAGGCATTGAATCTCTGTTCACCATTTCCAATGGGGAGCGGTACATATGCCGCGGGCAGACCAACAGCAGCAAGTTCAGCGCACGTCATGGCGCCTGCTCGCGTGAGAGCCAGATCGGCCACCGCATAGGCCTCGGCCATATCGGCGATGTAGGGGACTGGAAAGTAGCCGGGCTGAGCGGCCGGCTCCTGGTTACGGGTGCCATAGGAATGCACGATGAAGATTCCTGCCGATAAGAGGTCTGGCAGTGCCTGCTCCAGCGCAGAATTCAGTCGCGCAGCACCCTGCGATCCCCCAAACACGAGCAACACCCGGGCCTCTGAAGGGATACCCCAGCGTTCTCGGGCGCCCTTACGAGCCGATTGCCGATCGAGTGAAGTGATTGCCCGTCGCATGGGCATTCCCATTCGGCGGGAGTTTGGGAGCACTCCTGGTACAACGCTTGCAGTATGAGAGGAAAGACGAGCGCCAAGCTTGTTGGCTAGTCCGGCAGTGGCGTTGGCTTCGTGAATAACCAGCGGGACTCCTTGACGCCATGCAGCCAAATAACCAGGAACTGCCGCATACCCGCCAAAGCCAACGACGACACGCGCTTGGGTACTGCGCAGGTGATCCCGAGCAGTACGGACCGAAGAATTCAACGCTGGCCACATGCGCAGCAGATCCGCGCTCACCCTCCTGGGGAATGGAACCGCAGCTGTGGTGATGAGCGGATAGCCGCGGGCTGGGACCAGCTCTGACTCGAGTCCCCGCTCTGAACCGATGAAGGAAATCGAAACCGTCGAGTCCAATCGACGGAGGGCATCAGCCGTGTTCAGTGCCGGTTCGATATGGCCGGCAGTCCCGCCTGCCGCAAAAACAATATGCATTCAAACCTCAACGTTTGCGCAGTGAACGTGCTGTCGAGTGTCTGCGCAGGGCTCGACGAGCGCCCGGTTCTTGTCGTGCAAATGCCATGACCATGCCCAACGCAACCAGTGTCGGGACCAACGAGGAGCCACCGTATGAAACAAGGGGTAAGGGCACACCAGTGATTGGCAGAACTCCCAACACCCCACCGATGTTGATCATCGCCTGAACAACGATCCAGGAGCCAACTCCAGCCGATGCCAAGCGAACAAATGGATCTGACGTAGTCCTCGATAACCTGAATATCGCAAATGCCATAGCACCGAGAAGCACCAGAATGGAGAACGTCCCGACCATCCCCAGCTCTTCACCGATCACAGAGAAAATGAAGTCGGTGTGGGCTTCAGGTAGTGAGCCCCATTTTTCCCGACTAGCCCCCAGACCAACACCCCAAAAACCCCCGGTCCCCAGGGCGTACTGCCCCTGGGTGACTTGCCAGCCCACACCCAACCGATCCTCACCCGGGTTGAGCCAAGACGTGAATCTGTCCATCCGGTACGGCGCAAGCAAAGTCAAAATCCAGATACCGACGAGTGAAATCACACCCATCAGTGCGAAAAGTCGAAGAGGGGCGCCCGCGGCGAAGAGCATCCCCGCAAGGATCGCGCCAAGCATGAGCACGTTACCGACATCGCCTTCAGCCAACACCAAGACCATCATGATCAAGCCCACTGGAACAACTGGCACTAGGAGCGTCTGCCATGTGTGCGGTCCCCGACGCTGGCGAGACAACATGAATGCCCCCCACACGACAAGTGCGTACTTCGCAAACTCAGAGGGCTGCAAACGAAAGGGACCGACGATTTCTATCCAGTTACGTTGCCCGGCAACCTCAACTCCAATGATGAGGACAGCTAGGAGCAGAACCCCAGCTATCCCCAAGAGGGGCCAGGCGAACCATTTCCAGAAGTTGGTCGACGTGCGAACAACCACGAACATCACTGCAACGCCCAAGACTGCAAACATCAATTGGCGCATGGCGATTGTGTACGGGGATCCAAAAATGTCGACGCTGCGAATCGTGGATGCAGACAGCACCATGATCAAGCCAAGCACCAAGAGCAACATGGTGCTGCCAAGAAGGAGATAGTAGGTACTCAGAGGGTGGTTGAGGAGCAACCTGAAGCCGCGCGCAGGAGCCGGCGTTGACGGGCGCTGCTCCGGGTCAAACGTGACATCGCTTTCAGCTTGCTCGTGTCCTGATGAACTCATGCGGGTTCACCTCCACGGAGGCGAACAGCCTCTGCGAAGAGGTCACCCCGGTGGGAATAATCGCGGAACATATCCCACGAAGCGCAGCCAGGAGCCAACAAAACCGTGTCACCAGCGAGTGCCAATTCCATCGCGCGATCGACCGCCAATGCCATGGTCCCAGTCTCACCGCCATCGAGCACAGTCACATGGACATCTGGCGCGTGTCGTGACAAAGACTCAGCTAAGACCTCTCGGTCAACCCCCATCAAGATAACCGCTCGCAACCGCGGAGCTGCATTCTTGACTAATTCGTCGAATTCTTGGCCCTTCGCCATACCTCCAGCAATCCACACAACCGAGGGATACGCCAAAAGTGATGTCTGGGCTGCATGCGCGTTCGTCGCCTTCGAATCATCAATGTAATCCACATCGTTGACGCGCGCGATGAAACTGATTCGATGCGGAGCAGGTGCGAAAGCGGTCAGGCCATCGCGGACTGCAGTGGCTGGAACTCCGTATGCCCGTGCAAGCCCTGCTGCGGCGAGTGCATTCGCCACATTGTGAGGTGCAGCTGGTCGAACATCGGAGACAGTTGCCAATTCCTGAGCAGAATTGCGGCGATCATCGATAAAGGCACGATCAATGAGGATGTCGTCGACCACACCAAGCATCGAAACGTCTGGAACGCCAAGTGTGAAGCCGATCGCTCGAGCTCCTTCGATCACATCGGCTTCCTCGACCATGCGTAGCGTGGTTTCGTCTTCAACATTAAAGATGGCAGCCCGTTGAACTCGTTCAAAGACCCGAGCCTTGGCGGCGATATAAGAATCCATACTGCCGAAATGGTCGATGTGATCATCGGCGATATTCAGACACACAGACGCCAGCGGACTGATGGTCTGCACAAATGGAAGTTGCGGTGCGCCCACCTCGACCACGATGGCGTCCATGAGGTCGTGCATGACCACGTCAACGATGGAATGGCCAATATTCCCTGCGGCAACAACCCGCAAACCGGCTGACCGCATCATGGACTCGCACATCAAGGTGGTGGTGGTTTTGCCATTGGTCCCCGTCACGCACAGCCACGGGGCAGCAGTTGCCGGCGCCCTCAGTCGCCAAGCGAGTTCTAACTCGCCCCATACCGGAACACCAGAGCTCAGAGCAGATGCAATCAAGGAATCACTCGGCCGAAGTCCTGGCGAGACCACCAGTAGATCACTCTGCGGGATGGGTCCGTCATGACGCAATTGGATTGTGGCTCCAAGCGCTCCGAGAATTTCAGCCCGTTCACGCTGCTTTTCGCCATCAGCTCCGTCAATGATGGTCACTTTGGCACCAAGTTGCATCAGCGCATCCGCCGCAGCAAAACCTGCAACTCCGATACCTGCAACGGTTACCTGCAGACGAGTCCAATCTGAATCGCGGTTCAGGGTCATGCCCGAACCCACTCCGCGTAGAACAGCGTCAGGCCAGCGCCGATGCACAAACCTTGAATGATCCAAAAACGAACGACGATCTGTATCTCCGGCCAACCAAGCATTTCAAAGTGATGGTGCAGCGGCGCCATTCGTAGAATTCGGCGACCTGTGAGTTTGAAGGATCCGACCTGGCCAATGACGGACAACGTGGTGATCAGGAACAGGCCAGCTATGAGCGGCAACAACAACTCGGTGCGTGTGAGGATTGCAAGCCCTGCAATCCCACCACCCAAAGCGAGGGAGCCGGTATCGCCCATGAAAATGCGAGCAGGCGCGGTGTTCCACCAAAGAAAACCGAAACTCGCGCCTGCGGCTGCAGCAGCAACCATTGCCAGATCCAATGGATTTTGGGTGTTATAACAAAAAGGAGTCACTTCAAATGCGCAGTTTTGCCCGTACTGCCAGATCGCCAGGAGTACATATGCCAGGAAACTCATGATGGAGGCGCCCACCGCTAGGCCATCGAGCCCATCCGTGAGGTTCACGCCATTCGTGGTTGCCGTCACGAGGAACCAGACCCACAGCAGGAAAAGGCCGAGTGGCAACACGAAGTTGGTATCACGAACAAATGAAATCGCCATCGACGCAGCGGTATTTCCAGCCTCGTCGGGGAACTGCACCGAGAGGTATGCAAAAGAGAAAGCAACAACAGCTTGACCGAACAGCTTGGTTCTTGCTCGAAGTCCGGTACTTCGTTGCTTGAAGATCTTCAAATAGTCATCGGCCATCCCCACAAGGCCCAGGCCCACCATCAGGTAAAGAACCAACAACGCTGATGAAGACACCGGGCGCCATGTGAGCAAGTGCGTGAGAAAATATCCGGCCAAAACCGCCACGATGATAGCTACGCCGCCCATCGACGGTGTGCCGCGCTTTGCTTCATGGTCTGGATACAGCTCAGTTGCGGTGGAGCTACGAATGGCTTGCGCGTATCCGTGTCGGGCTAGAAGTTTGATAAGTAGGGGCGTACCGATGAGTGAGAAAACCGTGGCAATGGCGCCAGCGATCACCACCAGCCTCATTCGGTTTCGCCTCCATCTCCACTGGCTTCCCCATCACTGAAGGCTGCCGCTACGGATTCCAAACCTATTCCGCGTGAGGCCTTCACGAGGACTACGTCGCCGCGGCGAGCCTCTCTCAGCAAAATGGCCAATGCCGATTCAGCGTCAGGGACCCAGCGAGACTCCTCACCCCATGAACCCTCATTGCTCGCCCCAAGATGCATCACGCGGGTTCCCGCACCGACACAGATCAATTGCGAAATATCGAGGCGAACGACGAGCCGTCCGATCGCGTCGTGCTCTTCAACAGAGTCCGCTCCCAATTCGAGCATCTCCCCGAGAACTGCCCAGGTGCGTCCCTCGCCTCGCATTGATGCCAAAGACTTCAGTGCTGCTCGCATTGACTCCGGATTGGCGTTATACGTGTCGTTAATGAGAGTGACACCCTGAGGCGTTGTAGTCACTTCCATCCGCCATTTACTCTCTATGCGAGCCGCAGAAAGTTGCTCGGCCACCGAGGCCAGCGGGATTCCTACATTGATAGCGACCGCGGCAACTGCCAAGGCGTTGTAGACAAAGTGCTCACCATGAACTGCCAGCTGGACGTTCGCCCGAGATTCTGCGTGAACCAGCTCGAAGTGTGCTCTGGCCCCTTCGTCTAGTCCCACATTCTCGGCACGAACATCGCATTCTGCCCCTTCACCAAAAGTCACTACGCGAGCACTTGTTCGATGAAGTTCAGCACTGATCAAGGGCTCTGCTGCTGGCACAATCGCGCACTGCGAGTCTGAAAGTCCTTCTATGATTTCCGCTTTTGCTTGGGCGATGGCACTACGCGAACCCAGCAACCCTAAGTGGGCAGATCCCACATTGGTGATTACTGCAATGTCCGGAGAAGCGATCGAGCAGAGATAACGGATGTGTCCGACGCCACGCATCCCCATCTCCAACACAAGAAATCTGGTGCCCATCGGCGCAGAGAGGATGGTCAAGGGCACGCCCACTTCAGTATTGAGTGAACCCTGCGCTGCAACTGTTCGACCTGCACTTTGCAACACCGCAGATAGCAGGTCCTTTGTCGACGTCTTCCCGCTTGAGCCAGTAATGGCGATGACGGAACATTGACCCGACCCTGCGAGCCTATTTCGCCACCAACGGGCCCAAGATCCCAAAGCCGCAATGGGATCTGCTACGACAATGCATGGGATAGGCAAAACTCGAGTTGTTATTGCAACTGCGGCCCCGCTTGCGAGAGCAGCCTCGGCAAAATCATGCCCATCCACCCGTTCACCTTCAATCGCGACGAAAGCCACACCGGGTGTGATCAGGCGCGAATCGACAACAGCCCCAGAAATCTCCTGCTGGGGATCACAGTGAAGTTCTCCTCCGATGATTTCGGCGAGTTCCCCTGCGGTGATCGCGATCACATTCGCTCCTCGGTCAGTGCAGCTCGCGCGACAACTCGATCATCAAAGGGCATGCTCTGGTCGCCGATGTGCTGACCGGATTCGTGTCCTTTGCCAAGGATGAGCACCACATCTCGCTCAGATGAGCTGGTAATCGCATGTCTGATAGCCACTGCTCGATCCGCGATGTTTTCAACAACCACCGAACCAGTTATGCCCGCGATAACTGCTGCCCTGATGGCAGCAGGATCCTCATTGCGCGGATTGTCATCGGTCACCACTACATGATCACCCATCGATGCCGCCGCACCCATGAGGGGGCGCTTCGATTGGTCACGATCACCACCTGCCCCCAAGACGAGTACAACGCGCCCAGTTACGGCTTCGCGGGCAAGTTGCACCATTCGTGAAATGGCGTCTGGAGTATGCGCATAGTCGACGATCACGAGTGGTGAATGAGGAGCATCAATGATTTCACAACGCCCTGGGACCCGAACTTGACCAATAGCCTCAGCAGCTGGCCCTGGTGCCAAGCCCATTGCCACTGCCATCGCAAGTGCTACAGCAGTGTTGGCCGCGTTGACTGCGCCGGGCATTGGCAATCGCATTTCAATCGCGATCTCATCCGGTCCGGTTATGTGCGCGGCCATGCCCTGGTGCGTTATCTGCCAGTCGGCAGACGACCCGTTCGCTGAGACGGTCACAATTTTGCGCCCATCTGTTAGCGGGGCCCTCGCAACTTGGCTGGCTAGACGCTGACCCCATTCATCATCGACGCAGATGACAGTGCATCGCGATCGATCAGGCTCGAACATACGCGCCTTGGCAGCGAAGTACGACTCCATGTTGTGGTGATAATCCAGGTGATCTTGGGTCAAATTGGTGAAACCCATGACATCAAAGACAAGCCCATCAATCCGGTGTTCGGAAACCGCAATGCTGGAAACCTCCATCACGGCGGATCGGATTCCTTCTTCGAACATCACCGCAAGTATCGCCTGGATATCAGGCGCTTCAGGGGTCGTGCGTACCCCCGAGATGTGACTGCCACCAAACGTGACTCCAAGGGTTCCAATTGCACCTGTCGGTTGACCAGCTGCCGTCAATGCCGCGACGAGCATGGCCGTGACGGTTGTTTTGCCATTTGTGCCGGTGACTCCAGCAAGGTCAATGCGCTCCCCCGGGTTGTCGTAAATCAGTGCAGCCGCAGGCCCCAGCCCGGAGCGTGGATTGGGCACGACCACCACTGGCAAACCTGATTTTTCCGCCTCTGCCCGGCCATCGCCGTCTGTGAGTACCGCTACAGCGCCCAGAGCGGCTGCGGAGGTCGCGAACGAAGCTCCATGCACCCGTTGGCCAGGAAGCCCTACGAAAAGATCTCCGGGAACCACTTCGCTTGATGATTGAGTGATGCCCGTGATGAAACAGTTCTGATCAGACTCAGCGACATCGTGGCCATCGACAGACTGTGATCCGAGCACAGAAGCGACGACGTCTCTTAGCGCTACCGGGACAACGTGGGGTCGGCGTAACCTGGCCTCCACGTCAGCTCAACCCTTGTATGTCAATGCAAGAACTGGACTCTTCTGCCCAGTCGGGGGAATTTCACGCGCACGGAGTGCGTGAGTCATCACATCTTTGAAAATCGGGCCGGCAAGGGATCCACCATATCTGCCATATTGCGGCTCATTGACAAAAACCGCAACAACAAGTTGGGGATCATCCGCTGGAGCCATACCGATGAACGACGCAATCACCTCTCGGGAATAACCACCGCGCACTGGATCAACAACCTGTGCAGTTCCGGTTTTACCAGCGACTCGATATCCGGGGATTCTTGCCTGTTGGGCCGTCCCACCTTCACCCACAACGGCTTCTAGCATCAATCGGACTTGTGCGGCCGCTTCAGGTGAAACAACTCGAGTTGGTGGTGCCACTTCTGGCTCTGTGACCGTACCGTCCGCCGCTATCAGACCCGAGACCAAGCGAGGCTGCACCTTGAGTCCATCGTTTGCGATCGTTGCGAAAATGCTGGCTGCCTGAACCGCGTTTACGCTAAGCCCCTGGCCGAAAGCGAGGGTCGGAAATGTCGTCGGAGACCAATTTTCAAGTGGTGGCACGTATCCACGATTTTCTCCAGGAATGCCCATACCTGTTGGCTGGCCAACGCCGAACTTATTGAGATAATTGGCAAACTTTCTTTTGCCAATGCGCTCCGCAGCCAAGATCGTTCCAATATTGCTCGATTTGGCCATTACGCCCGTCAACGTCAAATTCAAGGTTCCATGCGGTGTGTGGTCTTTGAAGACTTTGTCACCACGCTTGAGTCCACCAGGCACTTCAACCCATGTGGATGGAGTCGCAGCTTTCTCATTCACAACTGCTGCCAAGGTCATAAGCTTGCTCGTTGATCCCGGTTCAAAGGCATCCGTGAAAATCCGATTGCCGCGATCGGCATCGTCACTCAATGCGGGCTTATTGGCATCAAAGGTCGGTGCCGTTGCAAGTGCCAGCAAATCGCCAGTGCGCGGATCCATAACAACGACGGTGCCACTTTTTGCACCAGTCGTTCGAACAAGAGATGCGATCGAATTCTGAGCTACATACTGGATGTCTCGATCTATGGTCAACAGAACGTCTTGGCCTGGGATAGCGTCCACAGTGCTGGAAGAAGATGTGGGAATCACCCGACCCCCCGGATTCCTCTCCGAAGTTTGCGAACCACTCGTGCCTGCGAGTTGATCCTGAAATGCATATTCGATGCCACCCAGTCCTGCGGCATCAGCGCCGACAAACCCAACGACATTCGCACCAACTTCACCCGCAGGATAGATCCGTCGAGTCGTCGCTTCACTCATAATGCCGGGCAGTCTCAATTCAGCAATTCGATCCCACGTTTGCGGAGTGAGTCCCTTTGCGATGTACATAAAACGCTTGGTCCCGGTCAACCTTGTGGCCAACACATCTGCATCTGCCCCAAGCAATGGGGCCAATTGGGCAGCGACAGCGGCCGTATCGGTGATGAGAGTCTGATCGGCGGTCAGGTTCCGCGCTTCAACCGTCACCGCAAGTGGTTGACCAGCTGAATCAAGAATCGAACCACGCGTCGCGGGCAGATCCGTGGTTCGTAACCGTTGATCCAACGCCGCGGTAGCCAGCGCCTCACCACGGATTCCTTGGATATCGAAGAGTCGACCAGCAAAAATTGTGAGGATAACGCCCGTTACGAGCAGGAGAGCGAGTCCACGCTTTCCCGGATCAGCTAAAACCAATGTGGAAGATCGCCGCCCACCGCCTGCTCCACTCGCGTGCGACGATGGAGTTAACCGCGACTTGGTTGCCGTTCGTGACATGTATTCACTCCACCAGCACAGCGTCAAGCTGCTCATCAACGCTGATGCTTTGCCCTTGTGAAATCACTGCCGCTGCAGGGACTTCACTCCAGAGTGCGTCTTCGCCTTTAGCCTTTTTCCCTGCTGCCCCTTTTGCATTCTTCGAGCCCGCAGCTCCCATTGCTGCAGATTGTGCAGCCTCATTTGCTGCTGCATCCGCAGCAGCAGGGTCATAGTTCTCTCCTGGCGCGATCGGAAGATCGGTGCCCACGGAAATGTTGTCGACCGCTTCCGATGCAGTTGCGTCCGCAGGAGTAGCCAACACCGGAATCCCGTTCACTTGGCCAGGCGCAGCTTTCGGCTTACCGAGAATGCGGCCATCAGGAACCTCGATGAAAACTGGTGTCTCACTGGGCACCATGCCAAGAGCTCGCGCATTGGCTTCAAGGATGGCAGGCGCACCTGCTGCCTCTACCTGTTCTGTCAGCGTGGCAAGCGCCTGATTGAGTTCTTGCTGCTGACCTTTGAGCTCGCTCAGGGTGTATGCGCCTTGTGCAACGGTCGTGTTGATTAAGAGCATCCCGACTAATCCGAGACCCAAGACGCCGGTGACCACGAGAGCAAAAACGCCGCGGCTAGCGCGTTCAGGTCGCAATGGCGCCACAACTTTGAGGTGATGACGGCCCTTACGTCGAACTCCCTTGGTCGCATATTCCGTAGCAACCGATTCAATTGAGTCCTGAGCATCCTTCGGCGCTTCAGGCGTCGGGTCGAACTGGGGTGCCGCACTCATGCTGCCACCCGCTCTGCTGCACGAACCCGAACGGAAGCTGCTCGCGGATTCATCTCAATTTCCTCTGCCGATGCCTTCTCCGCCCCGCGCGTGAGTAAGGAGAAATGCGCAGCGGCATGTTCCGGAATGAAAGGAAGGTCGTATGGAAGATCGACGGTGGTTGCCGCGCGCAAGACCTGCTTCACCATCGCATCTTCTAGTGATTGATAGGACATGACGACGATTCGGCCGCCAATGCTCAGAGATTCAAGGGCGGCGGGAAGAGCCCGTCGAAGCGCTCCCAGTTCATCATTCACTTCAATCCGCAATGCCTGGAAACTGCGCTTGGCAGGATTTCCACCAGTCCGCCGAGCCGGGGCCGGAATTGCGTCACGGATGACATCAACGAGTCGGGCCGAGTTTGCAAAGGGCTGAACTTCACGTTGGGAAACAATTCGTTGCGCAATCCTTCGGGCGAACTTCTCTTCACCGTATTGCCGCAAGACACGAGTAATTTCATCTACCGAGTATGTGTTCACCACATCTGCCGCAGTAGCACCACGATTTTGATCCATCCGCATATCGAGAGGTGCATCTTTCGAGTAGGAAAAACCGCGATCAGCCTCATCAAGTTGCATCGAAGAAACTCCAAGATCGAACAGCACACCCTGCACATGTGAGTAGCCAAGTGCCTTCAACACCGTTGGCATTTCGTCGTACACCGCGTGAACAAGGTTCACGCGCTCGCCGAATGGCGCAAGTCGTTCCCTTGAGTGGGTAAGCGCTGACTCATCGCGGTCCAAACCGATCAAGGTGAGCGCCGGGAAGGTTTGCAAAGCTAATTCCGCGTGACCACCAAGCCCGACTGTCGCATCGACCAGAACCGATCCTGGGTTGGAGAGCGCAGGCGCGAGCAACGCAATGACTCGATCCCTCAGGACCGGAACATGCCGCAACTCTGCACTCATCATCATCACCCTCGTCGTCAGACCGGTTATGCCCAGGTCGAAACGACGATGGAAAGTCCGTACAAAACTGAACCCGTCATTACCCCAGCAGCGATCACCACAGCCCCGGTACGAATCGAACGCACCATCGGATGGTGGGCAAACTCAGTGATTGTGCTCATTTCTTCCCCTTCGTGGTGGACACGATTCGCGGTCGGGTCGTTAGCTGTTCTGTTTTTTCTGTTCTGTTAGTTCTGTTCTTAAGGCCGCGAGGCCAGGTCCCCGCCCGCTAACTTCTTAGCGGTTTCCTGGCACCGGGGAAGTGGGGCCAGGGATGCGGGAGCGGGAGGAGACCTCACCGCGCGGCTCACAAGATTCCGGGAATGACCTCCTCGCTGAGATCGGAGTAGCCCTCTTCTTGACCTTGGAGGTATGTGCCCCAAGCTGCTGCATCCCAAATCTCAACCGTGGTGCCATTTCCGACCACCATCACGTCGCGGTCGAGGCCGGCGTACTCACGCAGCGCTGAAGGCATCGTGACTCGACCCTGACGGTCAGGAATCTCGTCAAATGCCCCGGAGAACAGCACCCGTAGGTAGGCCCGAACGCGAGCATCTGACCGGGAGGCCTCATTGAGACGCTCGGCGTAGGCCGCAAACTCTGCCGCCGGCCACACCACAATCGATCGGTCCTGACCTTTGGTCAGCACCACTCCTGCGCTCAATCCCTCACGGAACTTGGCAGGAAGAACTAGTCGGCCCTTTTCATCGAGACGAGGGGCGTGCGTACCTAGAAACATGTGCCCCTCCTTCCCCATCTGAACCACGAATCACCTTGGTAACTCCAAGTGCCACCACCATACTCCACTTTCCTCCACAGTCAACCCTTCTCCCCCGATTTCGGAGAAAAATCCTCCACTTGTGGCTGCCCAGAAGCAGAAGCGAGCTGGTTTCAAGCCGTGGCTTCCGCTACATGGGGGACAAAGCGGCCTATGGTCGCCGAGTGATCACCCCTCGATCGGCCTGGCGGACCTCCGTTGTGCTCCTTGGCTGTTCCGTCCTTCTCAGCGGTTGCACGGGAACCGCCGAATCGACCGCACCCCTTCAGCCCACCGATTCAGCGAGCCCTGCATCAGCGAGCCCCGAGGTGGAGCCGAGCCCCACCCCCACCTCGAGCCCCTCACCGAGCGTTGCTCCGCAGCCGACTTCACCCCTGACTGGTGAAACCAATCTGTCACCGAAGCCTGTGCTCGTCGTAAAACTGGATAACACGCGTAATGCCCAGCCGCACTCAGGGCTGATGGACGCTGATGTTGTGTACATCGAAGAAGTGGAATACGGAATCACCAGACTGGCCGCAGTCTTTTCTTCGAAAATCCCCGCACGTATCGGTCCAGTGCGCAGCGCTCGAATCACCGACATCGACCTCCTGGAGCAATACGGATCGCCTGCCTTCGCTTTTTCCGGAGTCCAAACCAAGATGTGGCCCGTTATCGATGCCTCGTCATTAATCGACATCTCGCCAAACAAAATGGCGCAGGCCTACTTTCGAGATCCAGCCAGAAGGGCTCCCTACAACTACTTCATTGATGGAGTTCTAGCGCTCGAGCAAACTCCTAAGGCCTCACTAGAGAAAGAGATCGGCTTTGTTTTTTCCGATATAGCTCCACCATCGGAAACACTCGGACAAAAGGCGATCATGGAATGGTCGTACGCCTCAGCTCGATTTGTCTACGACCCAATTTCTGGTCTTTACAAGGTCTTTCTTAACGGAGAGCGCGCCCAGGCTGATGAAAGTGACCTGGGCCAACGGGCTGCCACTGTGATCATTCAGAACGTCAAGCAGACTCCCAGCGAATACAACGACAAGGGCGGCGGAAACACGCCACATGCCGAGACCATCGGCACTGGAAGCGCAACCGTGCTGCGCGATGGCTTGGCTTACGCGGTCACATGGAGCCGCCCTGACGTTGAATCAGGAACGACATTCATCCAGGCTGATGGTTCTCCTATGCCTTTCAAACCAGGCCAGCAATGGGTCGTCCTGCTCGATACTCAAAGACCGCCAGAGATTCGCCCGAAGCCTCTCACCGCCCTGGAGAAGTTGGCTGCCCGCACATCATCACCAAGTCCTTCTGCCGTACCAGCGGACTCACTCAATCCGTAGGCTTGCTCCATGGATCTCCACGGGGAAATACGGCAACTCTCCCGCACTATCGCCGAGCAGCAAATAGCCCCATTCGCCGCTGACGTGGATCGTGAATCCCGATTCCCTGAAGAGGCACGCATCGCTTTGACTGCCGCTGATCTGCAGGCGCCTCATATTCCTGAGGTTTATGGTGGCGCGGGCATGGATGCAGTGGGTGTGTGCATTGTCATTGAAGAAGTAGCCCGGGTCTGCGTATCGTCATCTCTCATCCCAGCGGTCAACAAACTGGGTACGGCAGGGATGCTTCTTGCCGGATCACCTGACATTTGCTCTCGCTACCTCCCACAAATAGCGTCTGGCGAAGCGCTTTTTTCTTACGCTCTCTCAGAACCTGATGCAGGTTCAGACGCAGCAGCGATGAAGACCTACGCAATTCCCAGTGATGCTGGATGGCTACTCAATGGGGTCAAGCGCTGGATAACGAATGCAGGCGTATCCAAGTTCTACACAGTTATGGCAGTGACCGATCCAGGTAAAGGCGCACGAGGTATTTCTTCTTTCGTGGTGCACGCCGATGATCATGGTGTGAGCTTTGGAGCCAAAGAGAGCAAACTAGGGATCAAGGGATCTCCCACCCGCGAGGTGTACTTTGACAACGTTGAGATCCCAGCAGATCGCGTCATCGGTGAAGTTGGCACTGGTTTCTCCACAGCATTGCGCACCCTTGATCACACAAGGCCCACGATCGCAGCGCAAGCCGTCGGTGTTGGGCAGGGCGCACTCGACTACGCCATCGGTTACATCAAAGAGCGACATCAATTCGGAAAGCCAATTTCAGATTTTCAAGGAATTCAATTCATGGTGGCTGACATGGGGATGCAGCTTGAAGCCGCCCGCCAACTCACCTATGAGGCAGCTCGTTTGGCTGAGGATGGAGACCCCCGCGCCACCTATTGCGCTTCAGCTGCCAAATGTTTCGCATCCGATGTTGCCAATATGGTGACCGGCAAAGCCGTGGAGTTACTGGGCGGCTACGGGTACACCACTGACTATCCCGTTGAACGCATGATGCGAGATGCCAAAATCACCCAAATCTACGAGGGAACCAACCAGATCCAGCGGGTCGTGATGGCTCGGTACCTCTTGTCATGACCCCGTGTGCGCGTCGGCGGTCGACGTGCCAGACTCTTAGCCCCGAAACCAAGCGCGTCAGCGCTGCCGTAGCGGCCGCCTAGGAGAACAAGGAGTCGTGCACGTGTCATCGAGTTTGCAGGAGGAGCAGAGTTTCGTCGACTCGGCCTATGCACTACTTGGTGATTACCTGGAAGATCTCCGTCGCAGACGAGATGCACTCACCAACGCGCCCGCTACCGGCACCGGGCAAGATGTTCTGGAACGTGAGGCACTCCTCGGAGATCTGTATCGCCAGGAGCGTGCAGCGCTCGCGGGCTCTAACCGGCTTTGCTTCGGCCGCATCGATGCAAACGATGGCACGAGTCACCGAATCGGTCGCATCGGATTGCGCACCCCTGATGGCGACCCGCTTCTGCTCGATTGGCGTGCACCGCATGCAGCACCGTTTTACCAAGCCACAACCGTTGATCCCATGGGTTTGGAACGGCGACGACGGATCATCATCAAAGAGGACGGTTCGACGCACGAGGTCACCCACGTCGATGATGAATTCTTTGGAGATTTTGCCGGATCTACTTCCACAAATTCAGATGCGGCTGCTGCATCGGTTCTGGCCCCACGCGACGGACGGATGGCAGACATTCTGGCCACGATCGCGACAGATCAAGATGCAATTATCCGCAGCCCTTTGGCCGGGGTCACGGTCGTCGAAGGAGGTCCTGGCACTGGTAAGACCGTGGTGGCGCTTCACCGCGCAGCGTGGCTCCTCTACACATATCGAGATCGTTTAGCTCAAGATGGTGTACTCATCATTGGCCCGAGCCCAGTCTTCCTTCGATACATCGATCAGGTACTTCCCAGCCTTGGTGAAACCGACGTTGTGCTGCTCACTCCCGGTCAGCTCTATCCCGGCGTCTCCACCTCAATACACGATGCTGCGGAGGTTGCTCGCCTGAAGGGTGACTTGCGTATGGTTGAAGTGATCGCGCAATTGGTTGACTCGTGCAAGCGAGTGCCCGATCACGACATCACCATTCGTACTGAGAACGGCAACACCATTGCAGTCACAACAACCCAACTGCGTTCAGCACTCAAGGCTGTTCCCAAAAATGCGACATTCCATGAAGGACGCGAGCCCTTCCTTCGACGACTTCTCGATCAGATGGCTAGGACAATCGCCAGAAGTTCTGGAGATGACCCGGACGATGTGGATGTCCGTACCGACATCGTCGGCGAGATTGTGGATGACATTGGTGTCCGGCGCACACTGAATCTCATGTGGCTACCCACAACTCCAGAACGTTTGCTCACTCGTTTCTTCAACGATGAACAATTCGCTGAGCAGTGCGCCAAAGGGATTCTGACCAAAGCTGAAATCCAACTTCTTCAGCGAAATTCATCAGAGCCCTGGACGGTCGACGATGTCCCGTTGCTCGATGAATGTGCAGATCTGCTTGGTGTCTGGACTCCCCCAACTCGTGCCGCGAGCCGAATCGAAGTTGATGAACTTGATGCGCGCTCTCTCCATACAGCAAACGCATTGCATGTGGAACGCAGCGGATCTTCGATTGTCGAACGAGCACTGGAAGATCGCGAGTGGGTCTATGGCCATGTGGTCGTGGATGAAGCACAGGAGCTAAGCCGCATGGCCTGGCGCTCGGTGCAACGAAGGGCGGTCAGGCGTTCAATGACCATCGTGGGTGACTTACAGCAAGGATCACATCCGGCCGGAGCGCGATCCTGGCAACAAGCACTTGAATGGGCTTCGGATTCAATTACGGTTCATCAGCTATCAGTGACCTACCGGATCACGAGGCAGACCGCCGATACTGCAAGTGAGTTACTCCAGGAAGCGGGTGGGTCCGCACCACATCTCACCGCTATTCGGGATGGCAGCCCCACGATTCATGACCGAATTGCCGTTCAGTCCTTGGCTGAATTCCTGGTGCAGACGACTGCAGATGAGCCTGGACGTGTAGTGGTAATCGTTCCCGATCAACAACTCG
The DNA here is from genome assembly GCA_903918595.1 of uncultured Actinomycetes bacterium. Classification (GTDB taxonomy): domain Bacteria; phylum Actinomycetota; class Actinomycetes; order S36-B12; family S36-B12; genus CAIXFB01. The sequence goes on along the minus strand of CAIXFB010000001.1, from coordinate 22,990 downwards.
AATCGTGGAATCTGCTCTTGACTTCGGCTGAGTTTGGTCGCGGCGAAACCGCCGTTGACGCACGAATCGCAGTGTTACCCGTGCGGGATACCAAAGGCCTTGAATTCGATATCGTGTTCGTCATAGACCCGCAGGAGATCAGCCGTCAGGCGCCGCATGGTGCCGATATCTATGTTGCTTGCACCCGAGCAACCCGAGATCTGCACCTCGTGACAATCGAGCACTGAGTCAAAGACTGAATCAACAAGCTTTAGGAATCAAGAAACAGTTCCTCTGCCACAGGTAGAGCCGGAGAGTTTCTCGTCTCGCGAGGGGTTTCGCTGATCTCTTCAGGTGCTTCCAAACTGCGTTGAGAGGACACCCCCAATTCACTCATCTTGCGCGCCTGGGTCATAACCCTGTTGTCGAAGGAACCAACGAAACTGTTGTAACCCTTGACCGCCTGAGTGAGTCCGCGACGCATACCGTCAACATGTTCGACAGCAGCACCGAGGCGATTCAGCATTTCGGCCCCTGCTTCACGGATTTCTTCAGCGTTATCTGCCATCAATTGGCGCTGGTATCCAAAAGAAATAGTGCGCAACATTCCCAACATGGAAGTGGGCGTCGCCAAAATGACATTTCGCTGAAAAGTCTCTTCCAGGATGAGGCCATTTGCTTCGAGAGCACTAGAGAGTAGTGACTCCAAGGGCAAAAACATGATGACGAAATCCGGACTTGACGACGAGTCGGAGTAGCGCTTGCCGGATAGTTCTTTGGCCCGGGCGAGAACATCGTCAGAATGTTTCTTCAGATGAACAGCAGATTCAGGTGTTTGGCCCGCCTCGATTGCTTTCCAATAGGCATCGAATGGGAACTTGGCATCAATAAGAATTTCACCGCCGCCAGGAAGCATGATGACGATGTCTGGGCGAGAGGATCCGGTTGCACCAAGGCGAGTGTCTTGACGCTTGTAATGGGTGCCTTCGATCAACCCAGAGTGGTTGAGCAACTGCTCAAGTTGCATTTCACCCCATTGGCCTCGAGATTGCCCCGACGACATGGCCGCGACCAGTTGTCTGGTTGCCCCCTCGAGTGAGGTGTATCCACGTTGGACACCTTCAATTTGTTCCCGCAATTGGGCATCCGCCTCAGCCCGTTCCACATTGGCGCGCTGAGCCTGGATCCGCACGGACTCAAGAGCATCTTTGAGCGGCTGGATCTTCTCTTCGAGTGATTTACCCTCAGCTTGTTCGATTTGAAGCTTCTCGCGATCCGCCTTGAGCAGACGTAATTCACCCTCGGCGCCTGCTAGTTCAGTCCGCAGTTGAGCGGCCCCTACTTCACTTTCGCGACGCACCTGCGCATCGAGTTCACCCATTCGTGCACGCCACGTTCGACTAGCAGCGAGCCAGCCGATAGCAGCACCTATGACAATGGCAGCAACCACAACAACGAGTGACACGGCATTCATTCAGACTCCTTCAGGGCGTGCCTGCAAACTACCGGTCACCACCGACAATGTGCCGGATCACCACGTTCCCCTCCGACTCAGATCCACCTTTTTGCCCGGTAATGAGATGCGGGCAACGGGAACTACAGACGCGTTGAGGCGCTGGAACGACCGCACCATGAGCAATCAGTCAAAGTTGCTCGAATCAGGCTGCCACGAGGAACAGTGCGAGCAAGTACCTGGCTGAAGGCACCGCGCCTGTCAATGGGGGCACTTATCGCAGTTGACCATTTCTTCGAACCAGGGACCTTTACCTGTATTCGCGCTATTCCAGTCGCTGGGAAGCCATTCGCCACGGCCTTTCCCTGAACAACGACTCCCGTGGCGTTGGTGCTAGCCCGAAGCGAACGAATAGCGCTCGGCGTTCGTTTCACATAGAACGTCAATTCAGGAACGGCAGCCACCACCTCGTTTATCCCGGATGTGACAACAACCTGGCCAGCAAGGCGAAACTCTCCCGAGCCATCTGCTGGGCAAACAAACACTTCGTCGAGCCGGGTTCCAAAGACTGGATCGGCCGGCAAGATCAAGAAGGTGCCCTCGTTGAGAACATCAGTGCCAGGGCGGGTCACGGTCAACTCCCCCAGCACGATCGCTTCATCTGAGCGACCAAACGTGATTGCCACTGGGACATACAGACACGAACTACTTTGGAACTCCAAATCGTTTTCCATTGCAATGGAAAACTCCGCGTACGGTGTGATCACCGGGGGCGTGGAAATCGTTTCCGCTTGCGCTGCGGTCGCACTCATTCCAAGCATCACCGTGGCAGAGACTCCCACGGTTACCCATCGGCTTAACCCCACGAGGCATCCACAACAATCCCATCTTGCAACGTGAGATTGATTCGATCCAGCCGGTAATCCATCGTCATGGGCAACGACTCACCATCAATCATGATCACGCGGTAGGTATAACCCGCAGCCTCGATAGTGCTCGCTGCCGTAGCTTCATCAACACCTTGAGCAACCAGATCTTCAGCGAAGGTGACCTGATCAGGCGTGATCTCATTCATGGCTGCACCTTCCTCCTGACTGGTCATCGGGCTGGGTTCAGGGACGGGATCGGCACCCCCACACGCAGTCAATCCCAGCACAATGGCCAAACCCATGCTCGCTGCCGAAGAAATTCCTCGAACCTTTGTGGCGCTCATATGCTCACCGTCTCTCCCCAGTCATTGACCACACTTGTTCGTAAGACGACGTCTTGGACCGATCGGTTCCGATTACTGACAACGGTCCAGAGCAAACCGAAAGGGAAAACGAGGCAGAAGACCGATCTGAGAGCGGCTCCGCTCCACCTCATCCGTTCACCTTTGTGGTTGAGCACCCGTAGCCCCATGATCCCTTTGCCTAAGGTGCGGCCGGTGGTGGCCCAGGACCAGGTCCAGTACAGCCACATCACAAAGTATCCGGCTGCAAGGAAAAGGTAAGGATTCAACTTCATGATGTTTGATTCGGGGAGAAAGATGAATTCGGCGGCCATTAACCCGAAATACAGCGCCACCATCAACACGCTGACCGCAACAACATCAATGACATCCGCCGCCACTCGGGAGAAGAGCCCGGCCCGATTACCCTGAAAGGGGCGGGCCGCTGGCGGGATTCTCTGACTCTTGATGAGTTCTGCAGGGGGCACCGGATTTTTTTGAAACTCGCTGAAGGTGGTCATTTCTCTGTCTTCAATGAACGACCATCACGCCATACCAAGATGCGGTCAACGATTCTGGCGAGTGACTGATCACTCGAAATGGCTTTGAACCTCACTGCCTGCATCACTTGATCGGCGATACCTCCCGTACTTCCTCGAATCACTTCAGGAAGATCAATCTCAGCAATCACGTAGTCAGCGATATCTGTGATCGGTACTCGATCAATGATGGGTTCCAGGTTTACGGCCGCAGCAATCTTGTTGACATCTACATTGTCAACCACGATTTGAGTTAAATCCAAACGGCTCAAGATCGCCCCGGAAACTTTTGGAACAACCACATCGAGAGTGGCGTTCATTGCCGAAGTTGCTGTGTCTTGGGCCAGTTTTGCGGCAGTCTGCGCCGTATATGAAAACAATCCCACTGCACTAGCAACCGCATCCTGTGCCGCTTCGCGAACGGCTCCGATGGGATTGGTGCTGCTCTCATCCGGTTCATGTAGACCGGACGTCTCCGGCACAGGCCGGACCACGATGACTACTTCTTGACGGATGTCCACGGCTCCATCATCTAGCACCGATAGCGTGTCAGTGTGCCGCACCTACCTTTTCGCGAAGTTATGAAGTTGATCGGTATCGCGCTCAGTGCGATTCTGGTAGCTGGATTCATGGTCGGTGCAGGTATCTACCTCAGTGAGCGGGTTGGTACAGACCTAGCCCAGGATCGCATCGCCCCCTTCTACGTCCCCCCATCGCTCGCCGGTACCTCCCCAGGTGACCTGCTGAACTTTGAACCACTAGAGGTCCCAGTCGCGGGCGGAACCGCCTACCGAATTCTCTATGTCACCACCACTACCGACGACCAATTAGCCGCATCGTCTGGAACGGCTTTCATCCCCGCTGTCCCAGCCGCGGCGGGTGGGCGACCAACCATGGCCTGGGCGCATGGCACCGTCGGTCAAGGGGATGAATGCGCCCCCTCGCGCTCAGCAGATCCAACGAGCCAACTCGCCACCTTCCTACCGCAGATGCTTGATTTGGGTTGGGCCGTTGTTGCCACGGACTACTACGGATTGGGTACGCCAGGAGTTGAGCGTTACCTGGTCGGTGAGCAAGAAGCCCGCGATGTAGTGAACAGCGTGCGAGCCGTTGCTCAACTTCCCGACGCTGACGCGTCTGGAACCTGGGGCGTGTACGGCCACTCCCAAGGTGGTCACTCAGCAATCTGGACCGGTCAATTGGCGAACGAGCTCGCACCTGAACTGAGTTTGGTGGGAGTCGCGGCGGCCGCACCAGCGGCTGAATTGACTCGGATTTTGGACGCTCAATGGTCTGGCCTCATTGGCTGGGTAATCGGTGCGGAAGTGTTGCGCTCATGGCCGCTGGAATATCCCGAATTGCCCGTGGATTCCATTCTCACCTCCGAAGCCCAAAATTCTTACGAGAGTTTGGCCGAGGATTGCGTGAAGAACTCAGCACTCGAAGCCACGGTGCGTCAGAACATTTACGGACAGAATTTCTTCGAGAGGAATCCGCTGACAGTTCCCGAGTGGCTTACGGCTATGGAGGCTCAGACACCAGCACCTCTGCCCGCCGATCTACCGTTCTTCCTCGCCCAGGGCACTGCAGATGAAGTAGTGCTTCCTGAACCCAACGCCTACCTTGAAGAAAAGTGGTGCGCGGCCGGATCAACACTCACGTCTTTGTGGATGGGTGGGGTCGGTCACATGACCGCAGGGCTCGATGCGGGCCCAAGTGTGGTGCGCTGGATGTGGGAAAGATTTGAAGGTCTCCCAGCTTCAAGCACGTGCGACTTTCCTCCGCCGGTTGCTACCAAAGTACCTAGCGGGGCAGCAAGTTAATTACTGCTCGCCGCCTTCTGCGCGCTTGCGCCAACGATCTTCGAGTCGGTCCATGAAGCCGTTGCCCTGCGCTGGTGGAGCCGGGCGGGGAGCGGCTTGCGGAATCTCATTGCCTTCTTCATCTACAACTGTGACCACGGTGCGCGAAGAAAATGCAGTGTAAGTGATGACAGCACCGACAAGCATGACCACGAAACCGGCAACACCAAGTGCAATCACAGCGGCAGACATTCCACCCAAGATCAATCCCATGCCCGCAAAAATTCCCAGAACGCCGAGGGCTGCTCGACCGCGATTGGCTGCGCCGACAGAGGTAGAACGCAAACTCGTAGCGAATTTGGGGTCTTCGGCATAGAGCGCCTTCTCCATCTGCTCGAGCAGACGCTGCTCGTGCTCAGATAGCGGCATTACGACCCCCTCTCGGTGGGGCGGGCTGGCGGCCCGCATTTCTTCCCTAGTAGTTCTTCCCCTAAGGATAAGCATGATCTGCCCTCAGGGGAACCTGACCCTCATTCTTGCCCCTTTTGTTCAGTCTTGCCTGGCGTGAGGCGCCCCGGCTGCACCGCAGTTGCCCCGAATCGACTCCGCAACGCATCGATGGCCACCTCGGCGTCTCGGTGCCCGTGCGCGGGTTCGTCAAAGGTCATCTGGTGGGGGGCTTCGCTCGCATCGTCTAGGCCCTCCATCCGCACCCCTACGAGGCGGATCCGGACCCGTTGAAGGCCTAATCCCTCATACAAACCGCGCGCAACGTCGAAGATCTCTTTGGCGGTATCCGTGGGAACTTGCATTGTTCGAGACCTAGTGATGGTGCTGAAATCGGCAAATCGAATCTTGATGCTGATAGTCCGACCCACGTGTCCGGCATTGCGCATTCGGCCGGCTACTTGATCTGAGAGCCGCATCAAATGGCGCAGGATCACTTCGGGATCGTCCACGTCTTGGTTGAAGGTGCTCTCATTGCCGATGCTCTTGTCGGGCTGGTGAGGTGTGACGCTGCGGTTATCTCGGCCCCAGGAAAGTTCGTGAAGTTGGACTCCGGCTGCCTCGCCGAGCGCTCGTTTCATGGTGTCAAGGGGTGTATGTGCAATATCTCCGACGGTTCGCAGCCCCAGCCGATGTAAAGACTCCTCGGTGCGCTCACCGACCCCCCACAGTGCACCGACAGGAAGCGGGTGCAGAAATGCCAACACTTTGTCTATCGGGATGACCAGCAATCCGTCGGGTTTTGAACGAGTAGATGCCAACTTCGCGACGAACTTGGTACTCGCAACCCCAACCGAACAGGTGATCCCCTGCTCAGCAACTACTCGTGCCCGAATCAGGTGGGCGATCGATGTGGGTGTGCCGAGTCTGCGCAGCGCACCAGAAACATCGAGGAACGCCTCATCAAGACTGAGTGGCTCAACGATTGGGGTAATGGACTCAAAGATCTCCATCACTCCCGCGCTCACTTCGGAATACAGCCCATGCGTGGGTTCGATGAAGATTGCTTGCGGTGCAATCCGGTGTGCGCGCGCGATCGGCATTGCCGAATGAATCCCCAATGCACGTGCTTCATAGGTAGCTGAGAGCACCACCCCGCGCCCACCTCCACCACCGACGATCACCGGTTGCCCGATCAACTCCGGCCGTGTACGCAACTCCACCGATGCATAGAAAGCATCCATATCCACATGCAGGATCGGGCAACTGGAATCGTCGTCGCCGAAGCCCACGAAGCCCGCGGGCCTGCGTACCTGACTACGACTCATTCACCCATCCTTACCCCTACCAACCCGAACTCCCCGGACTGCTGTGCCAGAGCTTCGCCGGCGCGCCCGCTGGGGCCACATCTGCGTATGGGGATTGCCGGAAACCACTTGGGTGCGTAAGGACTGGCCGAGAGGTGGGTGCAGTCGGATCAACCGGGTTCTCGGCCAATAACGCTCGCACTGCAGCGATTCCCTCCTCGCGCCAGATCCTGCGCAGGACACCTAACTCCCAACAGCCCGTAGCGCGCACTGAGACCCCGCGCGGACCGGTCCTGCGCAACTCACCTCGAATCAATAGCAACCAGGAGGAAAACACGGTCTGCGCGTAGGGACCCTGCGCATCTTCGAAGAACGCAGCGTCTACCGGCCCCGTGGAATCATCAAGGGTTAAGAAAATGACTCGCCGACCACTACGAACCGGTGGGGTTTGCACAGCAACTTTCACTCCACCGATGAATACTTGCCGGCGCGACCGACCGTTTAATAGATCCGTGGCTTTGGTGGTGCCGATCGCATCAAGTAGATCCGCGTAGAAATCGATCACATGCGCGCTGATGTCAAGGCCGGTGACCTGAACTTCAGCCCGCACCCGCTCAGCTGGATCCATCTCGGGTAGGCCAGCGGGGACGTTAGCGGCAATGTGATCAGTGAGATCAAGGGACAACTGCGCAGGAGGAAGCCCTGCTGAGGAACGGCGATAGCGGTCAAGGTCAGCGATCTGCAGTAACAAATCACGACGATTTATCCGCCTGCTACGAGCAGCGGATGCTTGGCCCAACGAGTGCAGTGCATCAAATGCACCGGCTACTACCAAACTTTCCGCAACAGGACGTGAGAGTCCGGCGCGATTCCAAGTGTCAGAGAGATCTGCAAAGGGTTGGGCTTCCATCAGCCGTTCTACTTCAGCAGAACTCACTCCCGACACTTCAGTGAACGGGACTCGAATCCCCCATTTGCTATCTGCCACGTGTTCAACCCGATAGGTATCACGGGATGCGTTGACATCAAGGCCGAGCACTGCGATCCCGAAGTGACGCGCATCGTCAAGAATTAACCGCTTGGGATACATCCCTGGATCGTGAGTCAGCACTCCAGCAAAGAAGGCGGCCGGATGATGGGTCTTGAGCCATGCGGATTGATAGGTCGGCAGGGCGAAAGCTGCCGCATGCGCCTTACAGAATCCGAAGGAGGCAAAGGCGCGCAGCACCTCCCACACTTTCTCGACCGTGTCGAGGTCATAGCGACGACGCAGCGCTGCCGGGTAAAACCACGCGCGCACATCATCCATTCCGTCCGGTGAGCCCATCGAGCGCCGAGACTCATCGGCTTCGGCGAGCGAGCAACCGGTCATGGTCGAGATGATCTGGAGTACCTGCTCATGGAAAACCACCACTCCGCATGTTTCTTCGAGGAATGGTTTCAGATCAGGATGCAGATACACCGGTTCGCTCCACCCCTGGCGGGCGCGCAGAAATGGCGTGATCATGTCGGATTTCACCGGACCGGGCCGAAAAAGTGAGATGTCGATAATGAGATCGGCAAAAGTCTCTGGAGCGAACTTGCCAATCAACTCGCGTTGCCCCGGCGATTCGATCTGAAAACAGCCGAGGGTTCGGGTTGTTCGAATTAACTCAAAAGTTGCGGCATCGGCTAACGCGGAATCATCAAGTTCTACATGCTCACCAGTTGTGCGGTTAATTTCATCTAGTGCGTGCGCCATTGCTGATTGCATGCGCACACCTAATACATCAAGTTTGAGCAACCCCATGTGCTCAACATCGTGCTTATCAAAGTGACTCATCATGAATCCTGCACCGCTACGTTCGACGGGAGTGCGATCGAGCAGACTCGCATCGGAGAGCAACACCCCACACGGATGCATTGCCACATGACGAGGCAATCCATCAAGTGCCTCAACGAGATCAAGGAAATGATCGAGTCTGCCAGTAGCAGCAAGTTTGCCGAAGGATGATGAACGCAGTTCAGGGAGATCGGCGAGCGCTGACCGTGCATGCCGAGCACGTAGGTGCGGAAAAGACTTCGCGAAAGTATCAATATCGGCAGCGGGCAGACCCATTGCTGCGCCGACGTCACGAACGGCGTGCCGAACCCGATAGGTCTCCATCATGGAAACGCAAGCAACCCGCTTGGCACCGAACCGTTCGAATATCCACTCATACGCTTCAATCCGTCGAGCTGATTCAACGTCGATGTCGATATCTGGCAAAGCTCTACGCAACGGGGAGAGAAAACGTTCCATCAAAAGTCCGTGGCGAATCGGATCCGCTCCGGATATTCCCAAGAGATGAGTGACAAGACTGCCAGCTCCCGAACCGCGCGCAGCAACGCGCACACCCTTAGCTTTGATCATCTCGACGACTTCAGCGACGGTTAAGAAATAGCCGGAGAAGCCCAGGTGCTGGATCGTGGCCATCTCTGCATCGAGACGATCTGCAGCCACCCGTTGATCGTCCGCTCTCGGGTAGCGAACCGGAAGCGCGTCACGGCATCTGCTCATCAAGATGTGATCGGCCTGAGTGGCTGAAACCGGCCGGCCGAGCAAGACATCAAGTTCTGGTACGAATACCTGGCCAATGCCTAGATCTGCCGCCGGATCAAGGGCGCAGAACTGGGCCACCCGCATGGTGTCTGTGAGTAACTTTCCTGGATTGCGTTCCCCCGCAGCACGGCTGATCTCTTCAGCTATTTGTGCCATCTCTGCGCCCGATTTCACATACCCCTCACCGTTATCGGACTCCACCAGCTTTGACCGCAGTGGCACAAGCAACCGGGACGCATCAAGTACCTGGGCAACATGTGCGCCGGTGGGATCGAGATAGCGCACCGCATTAGTGAGCACCACCGGCAATTGCTGGCTACGCGCCCACCCAAGAGTGCGAGCAGCCACAGCGGTGGAATGCCGATGTCCGCGCGATTGCCGATGCGACGTGATGGCGATTCCCAACCATCGGCCAAAAACCGCACGCCACGGTCGCACCACCGCATCACATCGGTACGAACGATCGGCGGCCATGAGCCGACCGAGTTCAGATTGCGCACCTAACAGCGCAACCACGCCTTCACGATTCTGCGCGAGTGCTTCCCACTGCAGCCATGGCTTACCGCGCTCGGTGTGTTCACCAGTGTGAGCAGTGCTGACGAGTCGACACAGCGATGCCCAACCGCGTGCACTAGAAGCAATCAGCAGCACCCGTGGCCGCCCTTCATCAACCCACGCACCTCCCCGGGCTGGGGTGCGACGGGCCTGACCTACTGCATTGGAAGTAACCGGGATTGTTGGCTCTACTGCGATATCCACACCAAGTACGGGCTTGATTCCGACTTTCTGGCATGCCAGTGCCCACTGCACTGCGCCATAAAGACCATCACGATCGGTGAGCGCCATTACCTGCTGACCGAGTTCAGCCGCACGTTGCACTAACGCCTCTGGATGGTTAGCCCCGAACTGCAATGAGTAACTCGACGCCACCTGGAGGTGGGCGAATGGGGTGGATACAGACACAAGGATTCCTGACGAAAGATCGAGGTGATCAAAAAGAGGGAGGACGGGCCTCGGTATCGGGGGGATGAACCGAGGCCCGTCACGCTGATCGACAGACGGGAGGCGTCTTGATCAGTGCGACCGCGGGACCAGCGCGGTCAGATCGCGACAGCAACCGCCAAGGCGGGCTGATGCGCGAAACCTAAGGAGTCACAGATCCGAGCCAAGAAAGTCTCCGAGTCACGCACAAGGTCATCTGCCTCTCGAAGGCTGACGCAGCGAATACCCGCCTCCGCACTCGCTCGCTTGCGCGCACCGGCTGCAAAGAATTCAGCCCATTCGGCGAACTCCGGAGCGACCTGCGGTAGCAATACCCAGACGCTACGAACCCGTTGCCGCCCAGTAGAAGTGCTGCGGGCTGCAAGAACGGCAGCAGCGGCGCGGAGAGCGCAAAGGTGCGCGGCGCTGTAACGGCTTTCGGGGCTGGTGGCCAAAGTGGCCTCAGTCAAGCTCCGGCGGGCGGAGAGAATCAGATCTTGTGCTGCGCGAGTCATCGTGGTGCTTCCTTTCACTTGGCTAACTATCCGTATGCGTACTTCGATGACCCGCCAGAGGAACCTCGGCTGCCGTCAGCCGGGGTCGAGGCGACCGGCGGCAACCGAGGCGATCCATCTAGCCCAGTACCCGGCCGCGAATCCGGGTCTAGGTGCCGAACAGGTGTGAACAAGCAATTTCGAACACCTGTTCGAACAGTGATCAAGGTATCTCTCGGGTCTGACACTCGTCAACCCCTCCCTCCTATGCGACCTTCCTGAGACAGATCCAGGAGCAGATCGTGACCACAAAAGTGCTCCCGGCAGCGGGTGATCGACATCTTGGGCACCGGAACGGAACTACACCTCACCCATGGCACCGAGGGGTCACTACCAGCTCAATGAGCGAGCACACAGCAATCCCGATCGGCTCGGTATATCAATTCTTCCCCGACCGAGACGCCCTTCTGCCCAGATGTAGTCGAAGCGCTCAGCGTGAACTGGGGCCAAAACGCGATCGGTGCCCGCTCGTGGAACATTCTGCGCGCCACGCCAGTTACAGCGCCGGCAGCAGCGAGGCTGCACAAGCAGGCTGCAGCGGCTCTTCAGCAAGCGCTTCACTGTGAACAAACCACCTTGTAGGCGTCCTTCAACGATGTAGCATGTTGCTCACCACGATGACCTCTGAGTTCGCAGGTCAGGCCGCTCACTCGCACGAACCAGACAGCACCACGGTGGTGGCATTGCGGAAATGGGCGGGCCATCTATTCGAATAATTCGAGAGGACGGTGGAAAAGCATGATTGCTGAACTTGACTACTCCGTCGTCGATCCCGAATCCGTTCGCGAGTTTCGGACCCATGGAGCAACTGTTGTTCGAGGTCTTTTTTCACCTGATGAAGTAGCTCTCGTCGAACGCGGTATCGAACGCAACCTCGCCGAGCCTGGTCCACTCTTCAAAGTCGCAAGCACTGATTCCGATCCCGGAAAGTTTGTTGAAGACTTTTGCAATTGGCAACGAATTGCTGAGTTCCGCATCACCGCTTTTGAATCCAAAGCGGCCGATGTAGCTGGCGCCCTCATGGGTAGTTCAGAAGTACGTCTTTACCACGATCACATGCTCGTTAAAGAGCCCAGAACACACCAGCACACCCCGTGGCACCAAGACCAGCCCTACTACAACGTTGATGGATTCGATAACTGCTCTATGTGGATGCCAGTGGATCCAGTTGCCCCCGAGTCCACCTTGGAATTCCTCGCTGGATCTCACCGCCAAGGCTGGCTTATGCCGCGAACGTTCATGGATAACCAGGCGAAGTGGTTTCCAGAAGGCACCCTGGCAGAACTACCCAACATTGAAGCTAACCGCGAAGACTTCGACATCATGGGCTGGGCTCTCGAGCCAGGCGATGCAGTCTTTTTCCACATGCTCACACTGCATCACGCATATGGAGTTCCCGGTGAAAACCGACGCAGGGCTTTTTCGCTTCGTTTTCTTGGCGATGATGCGACCCATGCACCACGTTCGTGGGTCACATCCCCTCACTTTGAAGGACTTGAGAGTGAACTTCCTGCAGGTGCCCCGATGGACCATCCGCTCTTTCCGGTGCTGCGCACTCTGAGCTAAAAAGTACATCGACTATTTCGAGAACACCTGGTCGATCTGCTGGCCGAGTGTGAAATCAAGTTCGGTAATGCCTTCAGATTCGTGGGTGCTCAGCCGAAAGTTGAGTGTGCGCCAGCGAATATCGATATCAGGATGGTGATCAAGTTCTTCTGCGATAACCGCTATTTGATCAACCCATGAAATTGCTTTCAAGAAAGTAGGGGCGCGCACCGAACCAACAAGTCCGTTCCCCTCTCGAGTCCACCGAGGGCGCGCCGCACAAAATTCAGTTATTGCTTGATCACTCTGCAGAGTTGCCATACATGTGATTCTCTCCTACAAAGACCGCAAAACGCTAGTTCGGAGTCGACCGAAGTCGCACCATAGACGGATCAAGTTGATCAATCGAGGTGACTCCCATGAGTTGCATCGTCGTCATAATTTCCTTGCGCAAAATACTTACGACGCGACGCACCCCGTCTTCACCACCTGCCATCAACCCATACAAATATGCCCGACCAATCAACGCACCACGCGCACCAAATGCGAGTGCTGCAACAACGTCTGTGCCGTTCAGGATTCCGCCATCGATATAGACCTCAACGCGATCACCCACTGCCTCAACTACTGCGGGCAGAATCTCCAGCGGAACGTTCGCCTTATCTAGTTGTCGGCCACCATGATTGGAAAGCACCACAGCGTCGACTCCAAGATCGGTCACCAGGCGAGCGTCTTCAACCGACTGAATGCCTTTCACAATGAGTGGACCAGTCCATATCGAGCGCAACCACTCGATATCGGCGGCATTAATCGTGGGATCAAAAACCTTGGTGAGTAGATCTCCCACCGTGCCACCGGTGGAAGATAAAGACGCAAACTCCAATGGCTCGGTGGTGAGTAGATTCCCCCACCATCGTGGGTAAAGCGCCATCTGCGACATCGTGCGTAGCGATAGCTGCGGTGGAATGGTGAGCCCGTTGCGCACGTCACGTAACCGGATACCGCCAACCGCAGTATCCAGAGTCAGCATTAAGGCTTCGTATCCGTTGGCGCGCACCCGATCGATGAGTGCCTCACTAGCCTCACGATCCCGCCAGACGTAGAGCTGAAACCACCGACGAGCATCTGGTGCGATCGCTGCAAGATCCTCGACCGATGTTGTGCCAAGAGTTGACAGACCGTAGGGAATTCCGGCTTCTTGGGCCACCGAAACAACCGCAGGTTCACCGATGTGATGCATCATCCGCGTGAACCCCGTAGGAGCTAATGCAAATGGCAATTCGGATTGAGCACCGAGCATGCTGGTCGACAAATCAACCTGTGACACATCACGCAAGACCCGCGGAGTGAACTCCACGCGCGCGTAGGCATTGCGAGAACGTGAGAGCGTTGATTCGGTTCCTGCTGCGCCATCGGTGTAGTCGAAAACGGCAGGGGGCACTCTGCGCTTTGCGAGGGCGCGAATATCGGCAACGCTTGCGCATCTTTCGAGCCGAGCTTGGTGCCTGCTCAGAGATGAATCACGCGCACCGATCAGCGGGGCAATCTCGCCCCACCGTGGCAAACGCCGTGCGCTCATGGGCACAGCCTGCCCGATCAGCAGGACTCCCCAAAATGCAGGGCACATACTGAAGAGAACGACTTGATGTGGGGGTGAAATGGAAACGTTTCTGACGTTCCTTGGTGGCGTAGGTACGGTTACCGGATCAAAGACCTTGCTTGAATACGACGATGCCCGAGTGCTCATTGACTGCGGCCTATTCCAAGGCCCTCGAGAGATCCGATCACGGAACTGGGAGCCGTTCCCGATTGACCCAGAGTCCATCACCGCCGTAGTTCCCGAGCCAGGTGAGCGGGTCGTGATCGGCAGATAGTCGGGGAGATAGATACCCTTCGCGCATGGCCGAACAGGAACAGCAATCTGTCATCAAAGTCCGAGAGACATTGCGTCTACTGGGTGCTCGCGGTGAAGTGCGGCGGCTCGATGACAGCGCCCGCACCGCAAAAGAAGCAGCCGACGCATTAGGCATCGAGGTTGGGCAAATTGCCAGTTCCCTGATTTTCTTGGCAGACGGCGAGCCCGTTCTGGTCATCGCTTCAGGTGGCCACCGCGTCGATACCGAAAACCTGGCATCGATTCTCCAGGTGCATGAGATCACCAAGGCCACAGCCGATGACGTGCGCAGGGCCACCGGATTCGCGATCGGTGGGGTCGCTCCCGTCGGACACCCTGAGCCATTGACCACCATCGTTGATATCGCACTCTCCCGCTATATCGAGGTATGGGCCGCAGGCGGTCATCCGCACTACGTGTTCCCCACCAGTTACGACGAACTACTGCGTATTACTGCAGGAACAGCGGCAGAGATCGGGGCGTAGAGCCCTCAGGGCGCGCTGAATTGAATCAGCAGTTCGCGCGGACACCGAAATGCCGGCGTCGGGCGCCAATCGATGGGCTCGTTGAGGATCCTCGCCCCGGAAAGACGAGGTAGCAGCATGGTAATGAGTTCCTCTGTCTCCAATCGCGCCAACGCGGTGCCTGCGCAGAAATGCTCGCCATGGCCGAAGGTCAGAGGGGCTGGGCCATCGCGGGTGATGTCCATGCGGTCAGGATCGGGGTAGACGTCGGGATCGCGGTTCGCCTGGGCCAGGTTGATTGCAACCAACTGGCCCGCTCGAAGGCTTACCCCCTGCAGGTCGAGGTCGTGAGCGGCCACGCGGCTGATGACTTGCGAGGGGCTCTCCAGACGCCCGACCTCAGCGACTGCGCCCGGGATCAACGAGGGATCCGACAGCATCAGTTGGAGTTGATCAGGATGCGCAAGGAGCAGGACCATCGAGTTTGCCATCAGGCTCGTGGTCGTCTCATGCGCCGCGTTGACGATACCGATGAGGTTTGCCACAACTTCATCATCCGTAAGGACTCCGGCCGATTCGTCCTGAAGCAGATGACCCAAGAGCGAGTCCTCGGAACCAGCGGGCGGATTGCGCAGCTGATCGGCAACGTAGTCGCGCATGTGTTCCGTAGCAGTCACCGCACGCTTCGTGCGTACTTCGATGGAGTCAGGGCTCGAGGCTAGCCAGGTGTAGAAGTCGCTCGTCCACTGACGAAGCTGAGTGACATCAGCAGGAGGGAAGCCGAGCACCAGCAGGATGATCTTCGATGGGATCGGAAGGGCGATCTCCTCGAGGAAGTCCACCGGCTTGGACCAGTCGATGCCCTCCAGGTGTTCCCGAATGACTGCTTGGATCATCGGCGCGTATGTGCGCACCCGAGCCGCAGTGAAAGTATCACGCATCTTCATGCGCAGCATGCGGTGTCGAGGACCGTCTGTCATGACGAGTCGGTCATGGAGAATGGCGGCCAAGCACTGAGCAGGGATTCCCTCGGGAACCCGACTCAGTCGATCCTGCACACGATTGTTGCTGAAGTTTGCGGCGTCCAAGAGCACGGAGATCACGTCGGCATACCGAGAGATGTACACGTGGCCGGTCTCCGGTTGCAGCCAGACAGGCGATTCCTCGGCCATGGCGCGGTACGTCGGATACGGGTCGGCGATGTACTCGGGTCCGTGGAGAACATAGTGACCCATGACTCAAGAGTAAGAGTGTTCCGGTCAGAGCGGGTTGGACAGGTGCGCTTTCCCGATACAACGAGGTGAAAGCCGCATGTGATCTGATGCACTACCACGCATTACTGCGGGAAAGGCAGCCAAGATCGGGCCCTAAAACCTAGGAAAGTTGGACCGGAATCACGATCTCGTTCCGCCGAGCAAAAGGTGGCTTCCACGGTGGATCAAAACGGGCCCAACGCAGATCCCCGGCGATCTGCCAGCCCTCCGCCTCGATCGCCTGTCGCAATTCGGTGGTGCGCTCAGCGACATTGCTCGAGGTCCAGCGCCCAGACCAGCGCAATGCCGCCGCAAGTTCCTGCGGTAGCTGCCGAAGAGTCACCTTCGAGTCGGAGGGCACCGGGTAATCATGCAGCGGGCGGTCACCTGGCAAGACAAAAGAAACAATCCATTGCTCATCTCCAGCAGCCTCTTGGATAACGGGTGCGGTCATGGCAAGTTTTTCGGAGTTGGGTTTTTGAATGACCGGTGCAGTCATCGCAAGGGACACCGCAGATGTATTGGCTCCGGAGATGTAATTGAAGAGCGGCCGAAACGCCTGGCTACCCGCTTCCTCAGCGCTGCCGGTCACAACAACATCTGCCACCACGCAAGGGGCATAGTTACGCAACTCGAAATTCCCTCGAGATTGAAGGACCTGGTAATTCTGCTGTTCGGTCATACTCAAGTAAACAATGGCAAGGCTCACTTCATTCCCGACCAGCTATGGTGAAAGTACGCAAGTATCCTTCAGAACCCTTTGTGGATGGAGTTCAGTCATGGCGCAGGTCCACTTCACCGTGCAGCAGGATCTGGCCCTTCCAGCGCGGGTGGTCTTTGATGAACTCGTTGACTGGAAAGCTCATGAGGATTGGGTACCTCTGACCAAGGTCGAGATCCTTTCCGGTGCTGGTGGAACCGGCACCGAGTTCATCGCAACATCCGGGGTGGGGCCTTTGGCATTGCCCGATCGCATGCGGGTCGATGAGCTTGACCCCGAGGCAATGACGGTACGAGTGACCAAAATCGGACCACTACTCACCGGCGATGTACTTCTGTCTGTGACGGAGATATCAAAATCACGCTCACACCTTGAATGGGTCGAAGACATCACAGTGCCATATCTTCCGCAGTTTTTGGCAAAGCCTGTTGGCTTGGCAGCCAAGCAGGGATTCGTGCTGTCCATCAACAAGATGGCAAAGAAACTTGCGGCTCAGGCTTAACCTTGAGACATGAAATCCCATCGGAAGTGGAGTGATCTCACCAGCTCGCAGCAACAGGTAATCATTGTTGGAGCCCTACTCGAA
Organism: uncultured Actinomycetes bacterium; assembly: GCA_903918595.1. Lineage (GTDB taxonomy): Bacteria > Actinomycetota > Actinomycetes > S36-B12 > S36-B12 > CAIXFB01. The sequence continues at coordinate 5,674 of CAIXFB010000001.1, read as the reverse complement.
GCTGTCATCACAGCCGTGGCTCTGGTAGATCTGGCTAGACGCCCCCGAGCGCAGGTTCGTGGCCCTAAAGCTGCGTGGGCGCTTGGCTGCTTCATTCAACCGGTGGGTCCGATCACGTACTTAGCATTAGGACGCCGGTCTGCTGGTTAAATGCACCTATGGCGGCAGAAAAGGCACTAAAGCGGATCGTCGCAATAGTTCTCATCACCGTTTTGCCGCTGCTCCCCGGTTTCGCTTTATCTGCACTCGGTTACCCCACCGCCGTAGGAACATGGGCACTCGCGGCATTGATGGTGGCCATCGCCGCTCTACTTGGCGATGTTCGCATCGCCATTTTCGCGGGCATCAGCCTGAGTATCGCGTCGTTCTTTGGCTATCTTACGGCCGAGAATCCATGGCTTGCGATGCTTGTGATGGCAGTGAGCGCGGCAGCCTACGGATTATGTTTCCAACTTGGAATCCAGTCTGCCGTGAGTCTGGCTCCCATTGCCTTAGCTTTCACGATGGCACAGCCCACTGCGATTGCGGTGAACGAAAGCACGGCCTTCAATGCCTTGCTCACCGCGCTCCTAGTTCTCGGAGCAACCGCGTGGGCATTACCCATCGGTTGGTTTTTCGGCAAACAGCTCACTAAACCCGCGCTACATCCAGTGAGTAAGAAGCGCGCCCACATATTTGCTGCGCTACTTGCATCGGCAACTGGCGTGGCCATGTGGTTCGTGTCCGACCTCAAGTTAGAACACGGTGGAGCCTGGTTCCTGCTCACGTTGTTTGTGGTGATTCAACCTCGCATGAGAGACACCTGGCGCAAGTCGCTAGAGCGAGCGCTCGGCACCATTCTGGGATTTGGTATTGCTTTCGCAATCGGAACTTTTATTTCCGCAAAACCGCTCCTGTACGCGATGGGGTTCATCTGCGTTGCACTCGCTACATGGATGTTCCTCAACCCGAAGCGCTCGTACTGGCAATACGCGACATTCCTCACTCCTGGAATTGTGATTCTCGAGGGCACCGGTTCGTCGATACAAACCACCGACCTGCAACGACTTCAGTTCACCTTGCTCGGAGTTGGCGTGGCGCTGGTTCTTCTCGCTGTGTTGCGTCTAATTACCGGGAGCGATGAATCGATCGACTCAAAGGCCCCCACTGCAAACTAGGTGGAGTCAGTGTCCACCCAGATTGGCGATCCGAGCCGCGAAGCTCACGCCGCCATCATCTGATTGCCAAATCGTGTCTTCGGCCAACACAGCCACTCGTTCACCGCTCGCGGCAATCGCGATCGGCTGAGAAGAAACTGAACCCAGCGCTTGCCAGGTGTTCGCAGCATCCGCTGATCGATGCAACTGACCTTCGGGCTCAACACCAGTTATCGAACCCGTTGACCAGGAAACCAGCATTAAGCGCGGCGCATTGGGAAGGGGCAGAAAGTTAAGCCCTCCGTCGGTGCTCTTCAGTAAGCCCTGCTCTGAGGTGGCGATGACTTCATCTGCGTTGGCAGGGTTGATGGAAATATCAAAAACCGGAGGGGCCCCCAAGTCCTGCCATGAAAGGCCGCCATCTTCTGAACGAAGCAATTTCTGGTCATGCGCAGACTGACCCACAATCACATTCCCCTAGGCAGTGAGCCGATGAAAGTCAACCTCTCCGCTGAGGGAAACGCTCTGCCAGGTGGAGCCCGAATCAATTGAGGCCAGAAGCCCAAGATCGGACGGCGCTTCCATTCCCGGTCCAGGATGACCTGAGGCGAACCAAGTGTCGCCAGATTTTGCGAGACCCATGACATCGAAGGGCTCGGCTGAGATTTGGGTCGGAGCTGAGCCAGGTTCTTGTCCCCACAGGCCGTAGTGCGTGCCCATCAAGACCATTTCACCATCGAGTGCGAGGTTGTGGACGTGCCCTGTGACACCTGAGCCATCTTGAGCTCCAGGTGGTAACTCGGCCGAGGGCGAGCACGCCGACAACGCAACCACGAGTGCAACTGAGACCAGAGGAACACGCATCCATGGAGTTGGGTTCACCTATTCATTGTTACCCAGCGATTCGTACTCCGCTACTCCTTCTCAGGCTTGGCGATGATCGGATGGATCACACCCTGCGCTGCCAGCGAGCCTGACTTTCCCCCACCTGGGCCGCGCAGTAACCACGCCGCGCCCACTGCAAGCAACCCGCCCATGAGAGGGCCAATCACGTACACCCAGTACGACGAGAAATCCCATGCGACCACATCAGGGCCAAGTGTGCGAAAGGGATTCATCGAGGCTCCCGTAAATGGGCTCGCCCACAGCCCAGCAAGTGCGATGTAGCCACCCACACCAAGTGCGCCAATAATCCCGATGTTTTGGGCACCCGAAGCGGTACCCAGAATCACGCTCAACAACCCGAAGGTCAACAACGCTTCCATGAGGATCGCGGACCACGTGGAGACCCCTGCGCCTGGATAAGTGGAGCCAGCAGTTGCTGACGTGTCGATGACCACTTGAAGAAAGGCGGCTGCCGCCAACGCACCGAGCAATTGTGCAATGACATAGGGCGGCACTCGATGCCATGGAAAATCACCGCGAAGGGCGAAGGCAATGCTCACCACAGGGTTGAAATGAGCTCCAGACACCTTGCCCATGAACATGATCATGGCCATCACCATGAGACCTGGTGCAATAACGGCGGCGACTCTGCCGACCGAGTCGTCAAATCGTTGATTGACCATTCCGGCACCCGCTGCGACAGCGACCAACAGAAAGGTTCCCATGAATTCGGAAAACCACCGACGCCATTTCTGTCTGGGGTCGTCGAATCCGGTGAGTAGTGCCACCATCACTTGCGGCAGCCCAAGGATTCGAGCCCGCGTCGCATTCTCTACGACTTCGAGCTGCTCCTCGTCAGACGGTGAGTCCGACATCACGTCGACTCCATGATCGCTTTCAACCGGACAAGAGTCTTCAAGATCGCCTTCTGATTATTTTCTGAAGCATTTATCAGTTTGAGGGCTGGGGGGAAAATTGCTGTGCTGCCATCAAAGGTTTCGGTGACCACGGTGGTGTTCGCATCGATCGGTTCGAGCTGATAGCGCCAGCGATGACGGCCGGTATGACGCCACGCGATTTGGCGCGGCTCATCGAACTCCACCACAGTGTTCTTGATTCGATACGGCACCTTGATCCGCATGGCCATGCCAAATTGGGCACCCTGCGATAACCGCTCCGGCCCACTCACCGCTCGCTCGACAGTTCCCGATCCGTCGATATCCGCGTGGCGGGCGGGGTTCGCGAGCAACTCGAAGATTTCTTCTGCCGGAGCCGCAATCGTGATGCGCCCCGCCTTCATGCTCGGATTACCTGTCTCGACAACCTCTGCACGCACCGGTTCGCTACTCATGGACACCAGCCTATGCTTGCTAGCCATGAGCGTGCGGATCTATTCAGGGCCGCATTCGGACCGCGGCGGGGGGCCGGCCGGATGGCTGAAAGCGCTGCCCTGGGTTTTTGTTGGCCTCACAATCTTTGGCCAGATCATCTGGGTCTTGGCCAATGGGAACACTCGGGTCGCTCTCACCGCACTCACTGTCACCACGTTCTTCTTGGCCAGTGTCACCCACGCCTTTCTTAATCGTGGGAGCGCCTGGGCTGCCGCCTACACCAGCATCACCCTTGCGTTTGGCTGGCTGATCGAGGTTCTCGGAACCACCACGCAATTCCCATTCGGTGATTACTCCTATACCGATGCCCTCGGCCCTGCAGTTCTGGGCGTACCAATTTTGATCCCCATGGCGTGGTCGATGATGGCGTATCCCTGCCTGTTGGCTGCCCAGCGGCTTTCCAATTCGGCCCTGTCCACCGTGATGCTGGCCGGCTGGTTGCTCGCCGCATGGGATCTTTTCCTCGACCCACAGATGGTCGGTGAGGGTTACTGGACCTGGAATGTGATCGGCTGGGAACTGCCGGGAATCGATGGGATTCCACTGCAAAATTTCTTGGGTTGGTTGCTTTCAGCTTTGGTTCTGATGGCCATTCTGGATCGACTGCCACGCAAGGTTGCGAATGATTCGGTCCCCAACACCATGCTTATCTGGATGTTTGCATCCAATGTTTTTGCAAACCTCGTGTTCTTCGGTCGGCCAACGGTGGCTATCTGGGGCGGCGTGTGCATGGGCTTGGTGGTAGTTCCATGGATGTGGCGCCTGTGGAGTCAGCCCAGGTGGTGATCCGCACGGCAACTCGAATTGGCTCACTCCTTGCGATCGGAATAACTGCACACACCGCCTGGAATCTTCGCCATCTCGTGAGCCTGCCGGCAACCGGCGATTATCCGGCAGTCACTGAAAAGGTAAGCATCCTCATTCCGGCTCGCAATGAACAAGCACACATCGAACGCACAGTGGTAAGCGCACTTGCTCAGCAAGGCCTGACCGACTTCGAAGTCTTCGTGCTCGACGACGGATCCATCGATGAAACATCTGCCATAGTGAAATCGATCGAGAATCCACGTCTTCGACTGTTGCACGGAAAGAATGAACCACCACCGTCAGGATGGCTTGGTAAGCCATACGCCTGCGCCCGACTGTCCGCACATGCGACGGGCTCTGTCCTAGTTTTTGTAGACGCTGATGTCGAGTTGCATCCCACCGCTATCGCACAGTGCATAAGACTCCTTCGGGAAGAAGGACTCGATCTTGTTGCGCCCTACCCGAAGTTGCTCGCCGAAGGCTGGTTCGAGCGGCTCGTACAACCGCTCGTCGTGTGGTCATGGGTATCGACCGTGCCGCTCGCGTGGGCCATGGCCTCGCAACGGCCGTCCCTGTCAGCAGCAAACGGTCAACTACTTGTTTTTGATGGGGTCACCTATCGCTCGATCGACGGGCACACATGCGTTGCAGACAACGTCTTGGAAGACATCGGTTTGATGCGCGCGGTTCGAAGGAGCAGTGGTCGAGCAATAACTGTTGATGGATCCCGCATCGCGGATTGCCGCATGTATTCAAGTACGTCGGAGGTCATCGACGGTTACTCGAAATCTTTGTGGGCGGCTTTTGGCGGACCAGTCGGAAGCGCAGCGGTGGTAGGCACTCTGTCAGTGGCGTATGTGCTTCCCTTCGCAGCCATGCTCCTTGCCCGCCGAGGTCGCGACCGTACATGGGCGGCAGCCGGCGTGCTCGCCGGAGTTGCTGGACGAGTGCTGGTGGCTCAGCGCACAGGATCACGAGTCTTACCTGACGCACTTGCGCAACCTGCATCCATCGCCGCCTTCGCCGGCCTAAATGCGCTCTCGTGGTGGCGTCACAAGCGAGGTACAAATGCTTGGAAGGGTCGCGCAGTCACCACACGAGTCACGCAAGAGGACAAGAAATGAGCAAGGTCGTTGTGATCGGCGCCGGAGTTGGCGGGATGGCAACGGCTGCCCGCCTGGCAGCCAAGGGCCACATGGTGACCATTCTTGAACAGTCCCATCGCTATGGCGGAAAACTGCACACCTACCGGCGCGATGGTTTTGCATTTGATACCGGTCCAAGTCTTTTTACCCTCCCGGCCGTGTATCGCGACTTATTCCTCAAAACCGGCGCGGCCTTTGAAGATGAGGTCGACCTGCAACCTGTAGAGCCGGCCTTTCGCTATCAATTCGCAGATAACTCCACCGCTGTTATGCCGGGTGTAGATCCGGGAATGTGCGCCCACGCACTCGG